>CAJJLI010000338.1 GCA_905192625.1 uncultured Clostridium sp.
TGTTTCAAAGGTGGAGTGGCCAAAATGTAGAACATATAGATTATGTATATCTTCCATAGTTGTATATGAAGATGTTCTAAATTGGAATCGGTGATATATGAAGAGGTGACGATGGATAGAAACAGAATAGAAACGCTTGAAAAGATTTTTAATAAAACGGTAGCGTCAAATCAAATACATGAGTGTGTATTAAATGTGGAAAATACCAATGGTGATTTTTCGTACAGTAATGAATACGGTTATAAAAGTTTGAATTCTCCGTTAATAATGGCAAGTATTACAAAGCTATTTACCACTACTTGCATAATAATTTTACAAGAGCAAAAAAGACTATCTCTCGATGATAAAGTTTCTAAATATTTTGACGATTCTATAATGCATGGTCTCCATATTTATGGGGGTAAAGAATATTCATATGACCTGACGATATCCGATTTATTATTTCAAATAAGTGGGTTGCCAGATGAGGCTGAAGGAAGTAGTAATGGTGTAAAAGAAATTTGTCTAGGTGAGGACCTATATATAACCTTTTCTGAATATGTGGAGAGAGTTAAAAGACAAAAACCTCATTTTGTACCACGCACAGCCCAAAAAGCTTTTTATGCTAACATTAATTTTGATATGTTAGGAAAGATAATTGAAAATGTTACGAATCTGCCCTTAGAACAAGTTTATAAACAAATGATATTTGAACCACTAGGTTTGAGTAATACATATCTCCCAATATGTGAAAAGGATTTTATTCCTAATATGTATTATAAGGATAAAGCGATACATCGACCTAATATTGTAATGAGCAGTCGTGCAAGCGGTGGGTGTATTACCACAGCGTGTGAACTAATGATATTTATAAAAGCGTTTTTCACAGGAAAATTATTTCGTAGAGAAAACTTTGATAAACTATCATACTACAACAAACTTCAGATTTCCAAGGGACCAATATACTATGGTGGTGGTTATATGAAGATACCCTTGGATGGACTAACAACACTCTTTATGGGCAAAGGTGAGTTGATTGGACATTCTGGTTCAACAGGTTCATTTGCTTTTTACTTTCCCGATAAAGATTTATTTATTGTTGGTGATGTTAATCAGATATCAAATCCAGCGTTTCCAATTAGACTAGTTATTAAGCTTGCTATGGCAATAAAGTAAATGTCTTTTTATGTTTATTGCCCAAACTATCTATAATGAAAGTAGCCGAGTGATAGTATTGAGTTTAAGTTGTAAAGGAGAATCAGATATGAACTTACATACAAAGAGGCTATTGTTGGTTCCATTAGGACCTCAGTATCTTATTTCTACACATAAATATGCGAGTGATCTAGATAGCACGAAATATATGGAACACTTACCGAATACCGATATTCGCGAGACTGAGAATTTTTTAGCTCGGGTTCAGGCAGAGTGGGAGAAAAGTAATCCTGCCTATTATGAATTTGCTATTCTATTAAATAATGAGCATATCGGTGCAGTCAGTATTTATATTGACAATGATAATATGGAAGGTGAGCTTGGTTGGATATTAAGCAAGCAATATTGGGGTTATGGCTATGCAGTAGAGGCGGCAAGAGAAATTATAAATGTTTCAGTTCGGAAATTGAACATCAGAAAATTTATTGCATACTGTGATAGTGAAAATAATAGTTCGTATAGGGTTATGGAGAAACTAGGTATGAAATTATGCAGTAAAACACATGGTCGTAGGAATAAAAATTCGAATGAAGACAGAGAAGAATTAATGTATTCACTTGAAATTGAATAGTGAAAGTAATCTAGGTAGTGGGGTGAGGTTTTGAAAAATATATAGCAGATTCCAGTTGGTATACATTGCATGTAAGTTTTTATAATGCAAAATTATATTTGCTGAAGAACATGACTCCGAAAAAAGACATATACTCAAAATAAGTTAGGAAATATTTGATTTACAAGCGATTATAATATTTTGAAATGTGGAGTTAATTATGAATGAGATTATATTAATAAAGCCAACGATGGAATACGCAGATGAGATTCTTAAATTTCGTCAAGAAATTTTAGAATCAAATGATAGAGATAGTTTTGCGGGATGTTGTAATTTGAAAGAATATCTATCGGCTAGTGAGTGGATTAATTATGTAAATAGGATGGAATCGGAGGAAACTTGCCCGAAAGATAGAGTTACTTCAAACGTCTACATTGCTGTGCGCTTATCTGATCATAAAATTGTGGGAGTTATTGATTTTAGACATCACATAAATCACCCGATATTAAGTGAATGGGGAGGGCACATCGGATATTCTGTCCGACCAACGGAAAGATGCAAGGGATATGCAAAGGAGATGCTAAGACAAAATCTGAAAAATTGTAAGGAATTTGGCTTAGAGAAAGTAATGATTACTTGTGATTGGGACAATATAGCCAGTGAAAAAACTATTATTTCAAATGGAGGAATTCTTGAACGTGAGATTTATGTTGATGGAATTAAAATGATGCGATACTGGATATATCTATAATATTTATTAAGAAGTCTGGAAAACAATTCATGTAAGATTTGGACATGTAATTAACACAGAGATGCTTCAAGAAAGCGGAAATACATATTGGATTTATTCTTAATTTCCTATTACACGGTCAATAAAATGTGAGTTTATAGGGAGCGAGATTGGCAAATCAAATTTTTTGAGATAACCATAGGAGAGTATTTATGATGAAAGGGATTATAATAAGACCTGAAAAAGAAACAGAATTTGAAATAATTGATGAAATGGTGCATCGATCTTTTCGTGAGGGTACTAAAAGTGATGGAATTGGTGAAGTGGAATTAGTGCATGAAATTCGTGCGTCAAAATACTATATACCAGAACTTTCATTTGTTGCTATGAATGGAGATGTTATAGTAGGACATTTTATGTTCTCTCATTTTCCTATATCAAAAGAAAAAGACTTGGGTAACTATGATAAAGAGATAATTATTACACCTACTGTAATGCTTGCTCCAGTTGCAGTAAATGCAGATTATTTTAGGCAAGGCATAGGTAGCCTTATGTTAAACTTGGGAATTGAAGAAGTAAAGAAAAGAGGATATAAAGGTATTCAAGTAGAGGGAAATCCTAAATTCTATAACAAGTTAGGTTTTATAACTTCCTCTAATTATGGAATTTATCCTACGTCAGGTTACCCAATGCAGCACCCAGAATGCCTAATGGTGGAAGAAACCTATGAGGGGTCATTAAATGGTATTCATGGCTACGTTGATTATAGTATGTATGAACACGCATAATGGAAGATAAATTCTAATCTATAAATGTTTTAAATTTCTTTCTTATATTTAAAAGAAACAAGCAAATCCGTGGAGTGAATATTAGATGAAGAAGAAAAAATCAATATATAAATCAGAGAAGGGTAAGTTAGAAGTTTTAAATTTATATGATAGACAGCTAAAGAGGTTTTCAATAAAATATTCGGATTTATGGGTAAATACGACGTTTGGGAAAACTCACCTTATTGTAACAGGTAATACATCAGGTACTCCATTGCTTGTTTTTCATGGTGGAAATGCAACAACGGCATATAATTTGCTCGCCTGCGAATTCTTGGCAAAAGACTTTTATATTTTTGCAGTTGATACAATCGGACATCCTGGAAAAAGTGACGAGGTATGTTTATCTGCCAATAATTATGATTATGGAAAATGGGCCAGCGAAGTTATATCTGAACTAGGGTATGAGAGTATTCGGTGTTTTGGCGGATCTTATGGTGCAGGGATTATAGCGAAAACTATGTG
>CAJJLI010000339.1 GCA_905192625.1 uncultured Clostridium sp.
AACAATGATTCTGTGCTATACGCAGCGGTTCGTAACATTTTATTAAGAAAAGGTAAAAGCATAGAAATCCTAGCAAACTATGAGCCATCCTTGCACTATGTTTCTGAATGGTGGAAGCAATTATATGGAGAAAGTGAAGGAAAAGATCAAAGAGGTATTTTCCCAGCTTCCGTAGATTTAACAACAGACCTACATTCCATGGGACAGTTTATCCAAGATGGACAAAGAACAATGTTTGAAACTGTTTTAAATCTTGAAAAGTCAACATGTGAAATTGTTTTAGAGGAAGAAGAAGTTGATCTTGATGGTCTAAATTATCTTGCTGGTAAAACAGTTGACTTTATTAATAAAAATGCAATGAAGGGCACTTTACTTGCTCATACAGATGGTAATGTTCCAAACCTTATCATTAACATTCCAGAACAAAATGAATTTTATTTGGGTGAGTTATTTTATTTCTTTGAGTTTGCTTGTGGTGTAAGCGGATATATGTTAGGTGTGAATCCATTTGATCAACCTGGTGTTGAAAGCTATAAAAAGAACATGTTTGCTTTGCTTGGAAAACCAGGATTTGAGGAACTTAGTAAAGAATTATTAAAACGTCTAGAAGATAAATAAAATAGAAATTTGTATAGATTTAAATGTTAGAGTGTTAAATACAGATAGGTTTTAAAAGATGATTAGTATGATAACAAGAAATTAAAACGTATATGTAAAAACGCAAAATAGTAAGGTAAGAGAAATATAAAACGTATATATAAAAGCTCAAAATAGTAAGACTAAATAATATAAAACGTATATTATGAAAAGCAAAATAGTAAGACCAAGAAAAATATAAAACGAAACATAATAATAATAGAGAATAGGGCTATCGCTAGATCTAGTTTTCAAAGTATTTATTCGCATTGTTTTATGAAAAACAATACAGGGATATATTATGAAACTATTTAGCGTAGCTCTATTTTTTGTATTCCAAATATAAAAGTTCATGTTGTTAAAATAAAAATACACCACGAAGGATGTGGATTAACTTTTGTCATAAAGATGTGGATTAACGTTGTTATATTATGTCATAAAAGATGTTATTTGTTATCTAATAAAATAGATAAAAACTTGCTATATTTTTCCTGTTTTCTAAAATAAATGAAAATAATTATCAAAAACATTATTGACAATATACTATAAATGGTATATGATGAATGAAGTTAATGATAATCAATATCATGAAGGGGGGTAAGGATATGCCACTATCTTTAGTTGATCTTGGAGAAGTAAAAACAATACTTGATTTTCGTGGAAAAGAAGATGTGAAACGTCATTTAAGCGATATTGGGTTTGTGAAAGGTGAACAGGTGAAAGTACTAGCTGAAAATGAGAGTGGTCTTATTTTATTGGTAAAAGGTACAAGAGTTGCAATTAATAAGGGGCTTGCCTCTAAAATAGTTGTAGAATAGGAGAGAAAGACATGACACTGTTTGACTTAAAACCAGGAGAAGAAGGAACAGTTGCTGCTATTGGTTGTAAGGGTGCTTTAAAAAGAAGAATCATGGATATGGGGGTAACACCTGGGACTGCAATTAAGGTTATTAAAATAGCTCCGTTAGGTGATCCAATTGAGGTAAATATTCGTGGTTATGAATTGAGCTTAAGAAAAGAAGAAGCAAAGCAAATTAACTTAGCATAGCCCCAAGAGTATTATACAAAGACATGCAATTATTAATTAATTATTTAACGATTTTTATAAAAAAGAGATTTTTTGTATTTTAATTAATTTAACAATTACATACGGAAAAAACAATTGTATTAACAGTTGTTTTCATGGGTATGTGGATAGCATACCATATATTTTATTTTAAAGTTAGCCGAAACTAACTACGGGAGGAAATCATGGGTATTAAAATAGCTCTAGCAGGTAATCCAAACTGCGGTAAAACAACACTTTTTAATAGTATCACCGGTTCAAAACAACACGTTGGTAACTGGCCTGGTGTTACCGTTGATAAGAAAGAAGGAAGTTATAGACGCAACAAAGAGGTAAGCGTTATTGATCTTCCAGGAACCTATTCGTTATCACCATATTCTCAAGAAGAGATTATAGCAAGGGACTACATTGTAAAAGAAGGTCCAGATGTTGTAATTAATATTGTGGATGGAACAAGTATTGAAAGAAACTTGTACTTAACATTGCAAATTATTGAAACAGAAATTCCAATGGTAATTGCAATGAACATGATGGATGAGGTGGAAGCAAAAGGTGATGTAATTCAATGCGATAAGATTAGCAAAGAGCTAGGGATTCCAGTGATTCCGATCGTAGCAAGAAGTGGCAAGGGGATTCATGAACTTATGGATGCGGCCATCGAAGTTGGTAAAAAGGGTAAAAAGCCAAAGCAATTGGATATTTATGATGGCAATATTAAAGAAGCAAGAGAAGAGATAAAACAATTACTTCATGAGGACATAGAAGCTGTTGCTGATTGGAAAGCGCTAAAATTAGTTGAAGGCGATGAAATTGTTACGAATTCACTTTCCGAAGAGGTTAAAGAAAAAGTAAGTAAAATTGTTGAAAAGGCAGACAAATTAGCAGATGGCGATGTTGAGTCTAAGATAGCTGATTTGAGATATAAGTTTATTGGTGGACTGGTTAAGAAATCAGTTATCAAGAAAAAAGAGGGTCATACACTAACAAAATCAGATAAAATAGATAAGATTTTAACGAATCGTATATTATCGTTACCGATTTTTGCAGGCATTATGTATCTGATGTTTTCAATCACCTTTGGTGAAACGATTTTTGGAGTAATTCCTGGAATTGGTGTATGGTTACAAACAATCGTTGTTGACTTTTGGGATGGCCCACTTACGGATACAATCATGGGCGTACTTGAAAGTGCAGGTGCTTCTGGTTGGGCATTGTCATTGGTTGGAGATGGTATACTTGCCGGTTTGGGCGGTGTAATTTCTTTTTTACCACAAATTCTTATTTTATTTTTATTGATGTCATTCTTAGAAGACAGTGGATATATGGCGAGAGTAGCCTTTGTTATGGACCGTTTGTTCCGTAAGTTTGGGTTGTCTGGAAAATCCTTTATACCATTATTAATGGGATTTGGTTGTTCTGTTCCTGCATTGATGGCATCAAGAACATTAGAAAATGAAAACGATCGTAGGCTTACAATGATGATGACACCATTTATGTCATGCGGTGCGAAACTACCGATTTATTTAATGTTTGCAGCGACTTTATTCCCAACAAGCAACCAAACATTATTAGTATATTCCGTTTATTTCCTTGGTATGGCAGTGGCAATTATTTCTGGAATTATATTAAGTAAAACAATGTTTAAAGGTGAAACAAGTAATTTTATAATGGAATTGCCACAATATCGTATTCCTACGTTTAAAAGTGTATTAATCCATGGTTTTGAAAAGGTAAAAGGTTTTGCAATTAAGGCGGGTACTATTATTTTAGCATCAACTATTTTAATTTGGTTCTTATCTAGATTTACATTTGGATTACGTTACCTTTCAGAAGAAGAAATGGATATTAGTATTATTGCAAGAATAGGGCAAGCAATTAAGTTTATTTTCGTTCCTTTAGGCTTTGGTAACGATTGGAGACCTGTTGTTGGTACAATTACTGGATTTATTGCAAAAGAAAACATCGTATCAACATTTGGTGTTTTATTTAAGGCTGCAGATGGAGTTGTAGACGCAGCAGCAGAAGGTAGCGCAGCATTGCCAGGCGTTGAGTTAGTATT
>CAJJLI010000340.1 GCA_905192625.1 uncultured Clostridium sp.
TCATAATATTAACAGCAGTAGAGTTCATGGAGGGATAGACCATAAGTTGCAGGACTCCCTTAATATGAAATTAGTGTATTATATGTCATTATATATAAAGTATGATAGCATATTATTGGAATGTTATAATATCCAGTTGTAATACTTAAGAATTATCCCCACGAGGGCTAGTATGTAAATAAAATTAAAATTCTTAATTTTAAAGAAATTCTTTAGAAATTCTTTCGTTTTTTCTGATGTAGCTCTTTCGTTTGTTTCTCTATAATAAAACCCATATGAACAAAGCATTTTAGATAAATAGTGTATGCAATGTTTTCAACATGAAATTCATGTATAAAACAAAAGAATTTATAGGAGTTGTGGGAGAGAAAATGGATGTAAGTTTTGTAATGGAGTACTTAAGTAAATATGGAGCAATTTTTTTATTTCTAATTATTTTATTAGAATATATGAATTTACCTGGATTTCCAGCAGGGATTATAATGCCAGTTGCAGGAATCTTATCCGCAAACGGCAGATTAAGTTTAATAATGACATTAATTATATCATTGTTTGCTGGTTTGGTAGGAAGTTGGATATTATATGGCATTGGATTTTATGGTGGAGAACTTTTTTTAACCAAATTTATGAAGAAGTTTCCAAAGCAACAAGAAAAGATTTTATCTTGGATTCAATGGGTTAAGAATAAAGGGCCTATTGGTATATTTATAGCAAAATTAATACCGATGATTCGCACGTTAATTTCAATACCTGCTGGAGTTGCTAAAATGAACTTTTTGAAATACACATTATTTTCAGGACTTGGAATTTTTGTTTGGAATTTCTTTTTCATTGGAGCTGGTTATGTGTTTGGTGAAGCAGTATTTCAATATATAAAATAAGGGGTGGGAAAATGCGTATCGCAATGTTGACAAACAATTATTTACCTTTTGTAGGTGGAGTACCAATTTCAATACAACGACTGTCTGAGGGGTTAAGGTCCTTAGGAAATGAAGTCTATATCTTTGCACCAACATATGAAGAGGAGTTACAGGAAGAGTTTGTAATAAGGTATCGCTCCTTTGAAAAAACCTTTGCAAATGGATGTGTTTTACCAAATGTTATGGACCCGGTGATTAAGAGAACTTTTAAAGAAATTCAATTTGATCTTATTCATGTACATCACCCGGTATTAATAGGAAATACGGCAATATCCTTAGGAAAAAGGTACAACATACCGGTTGTTTTTACATATCACACAAGATATGAACAGTATTTACATCACTTAAAACCGTTTCATAAATTATTGTCACGTTATAATAATGAGAATAATCTCGTGATGAAATCAGTAGAAGAAAAAATGTTGGATATTAGTATGAATAAAATGGTTCCTTATTATATAAAAAGATTTACGAAGGAATGTGATTTAGTCTTTGCTCCAACAACATTAATGAAGACGCTTCTATTAAATCAGGGAGTGACAACAGAAATTGAAGTGTTACCATCTGGATTAAATGAGGTATTTTTTCAAAGGGATACAAAAATTGCAAAAGCAATAAGAAAACAATACATTAGAAATGAACAGTTTTTGCTATGTACGGTAAGTCGTTTGGAGAAAGAAAAGAATTTAGAATTTTTATTACGTGGAATAAAACGCTTAAAAGAAAGCTTTGGTGATCAATTTCATCTTCTAGTAATGGGAGATGGCACAAAAAGAGGAGAGTTACAGAGTAATGTAAAGGAGTTGGGCCTTACAAATCAAGTCACATTTTTAGGTACGATTTCTCAAGCAGATATCTCAAATTATTATGAGGCGAGTGACTTGTTTGTCTTCTCTTCAAAATCTGAGACGCAAGGAATTGTATTATTAGAAGCAATGGCTTCAAAACTGCCAGTGGTAGCTGTAAAAGCCAGTGGTGTGGATGATATTGTTGTGAATCATTTTAATGGAGTTACAACAATGGAAGATGAAAATGAATTTGCAGACCGTATTATGAACTTATTAATTAATAAAGAAGAACATAAAATACTCTCTGCAGGTGCTTATGAAACAGCAATGAAGTACCGAGTGGATACACTATCAAAAAAGGCAGAGGAATATTATAAAGAAGCTATTATTCTGAAAGGAGAGCGAAATGCAAATCAGCGTGTACAAAAGAAACAAGAGAAAAGGGATTTGGTATCATATCATTCACTCATATCTTAATCTTGTTGATAAAACCTCGACATTTTGCATCGTAGGGAAGGAAAAACTTGATAACAATCAAATGGTGGGTTATTGGCATACAGATAGCTATCCAATGCAATTGTTTCTAAAAAAGATTCAATATGATTTTAAATCAATTTCTGTAATCGTAACGGCAGATAAACGAGGGGACTATATTGAACAAATGATTGAGTCTTTTGGAGCGAATGCGCTTAGGGTTAGAGATGGCTTAAAGATGAAAGATACTTATTCAAATATTTTAGTCGAAGCAAAGAAAGAAGGTAAGATACTTGCAACTGCGCTGGATGGTCCACTAGGACCACTTCATAAACCGAAGAGATTGTTGTTTTTACTAGCCAAACAAGCGGATAAAGAGATGGTGTACATTTACTTTACGTACAGCAAATGCATTCGATTAAAGAACCGTTGGGATAATTACGTAATACCTCTTCCATTTACAAAAATACAAGCAAATGTAGAAAACATAGGAAAAATAACGAATATACAATTAAATAGTATTAAAAATGAATCATTTGTATTAAAATATGAATAAAAGAAAATTCGGTTGAAATGTTCAACTCTTATATGTTAAATTAAATGAGCTTAGTTGTATGTATAAAAAAGCTTATTAATATGTATATGTAGAATGAGTTTATTTAAATTATAGGAAAGACCTTGCTTATGTAAAGTGTTAAAGTAAAGTCTCCTATAGTAAAAAATGCACTAGGTGCCATAATGAGCACCTCGCGGAAATAAATATATTGCTATGCAAACTGCAAAAAACATTTCAGTCGATCACATATTTTAAAATACATGATTTGTTCTGTAAAATAGGAGGGGTAGTGTGAAACAGTATCACATTTTAGTCGTTGAGGATGACTTACAAATACAGGAAGGATTAGCTATTTATTTGAGGAATCAAGGATATAAAGTGTTTGCCTGTTCCAATGGAATTGAGGGACTTGAAATAATTAATAAGGAAGAAATACATTTAGCAATCGTTGATATCATGATGCCAAAAATGGATGGAATAAGTATGACGATGAAGCTAAGGGAGAAATTTGATTTTCCAGTGATTATGCTATCCGCAAAATCAGAAGATATCGATAAAATCACAGGATTGAATATAGGAGCAGATGATTATGTTACAAAGCCATTTACTCCAATGGAACTATTAGCTAGAGTGAATTCTCAGCTAAGAAGATATTCAAAATATCTGCAAGCAATTGAACAAAACAATGAGAAAAAAGAAAATACAATAGTAATTGGTGGCTTAGAATTAAATGAAGACACGGTCGAAGTAAGTGTGGATGGTAGTTTAGTGAAAGTTACACCGATGGAATTTAAAATATTGCAACTATTAATGAAGAATGCAGGCAAAGTATTTTCCGCGGAGGAAATATACGAACGGGTTTGGAATGAACGTGCTGTAAATACCGATACAATCATGGTACATGTGCGTAATATTCGTGAAAAGATAGAAATCAACCCGAAAGAGCCAAAATATTTAAAGGTGGTATGGGGAATTGGATACAAAATCGAAAAGCAGTAGAATTATAGGGACGATTGTCGC
>CAJJLI010000341.1 GCA_905192625.1 uncultured Clostridium sp.
ATTCATCCAATATTGCGGATAAACCCTATATTATTGGTGGAGAAGATATGATAAAAGTTACACCAACTTATCAAGATGCAAAGGACTACGATGGTGTATCTTTTGAGGACATTGATATGGAAAAGATGGAAAAAGAACTTTTAACAAACTCAAAAGGATATCGTGAAAGTAAGGAAGAGTCTAGTATCACTAGGGAAGCTGCTTATTTTTCAATGGACGAGGAAGAAGTATCCGAAGATTCATACGATTCAGATCATGCAAATCAAGACACGTTTGATGAGAATCAAAGAGTCGCAAATATGAATGTTGAGGGTATGCCATGGTACACAAAAGAAGTAGATGAAGATGAACGACTAAGACGTTTAATGGAGCCTACTTTAACCAGAAAGGAAACTAGACATTTGATTTTTAATGCAATGCTAGCTGCGCTGTCCGTTGGTTTTGTGTTCCTATTTGGTTTATTTCTCTTTATTTTATTTTGTACTAAGGTTTGGTTTGTTTAGTCTGAATATCGTGAGAATTAATCATCGAATTAAATAATGATAAAGAAAAAGCATAAAAATGTTGAGGAGCGAGCTCACATTTTTATGCTTTTTTTGTGTCTTTATCTCATCCATGAATATCGAAGCTTTAAACAGAACAAATATTCGTTTTATCTTGATTTTGAATATAAATAATGTTAAAATAGAACAAACATATGTTTGTTTTTTAACAGGCTCGTTAAAAATTTTGCTGTTACAGATAAGAAATTTAGAAATATTTTGTCTCCTAAGAGTGAAAATGGTGCCACTAGCAATTTGTCACTTATGTTGCATAGAAAGCACAATTGTACTTCGCACATTCTTTGCTCTTCTTTGATACATAATAAGAGCAATAATAATCGTATGTTTTTTAATCGGGTCTTAATCACTAATTCTAAATTTAAATAATATGAATTAATAAATAGACAATGAATATTAAGAATATAATAGGTGGTCGTTATGGTAATTCAAGAATCTATGGGTATTGAACAAAAACTTGCAATATTAGCTGATGCTGCGAAATACGACGTAGCTTGTACATCCAGTGGTGTTGACCGCGCTGGAAAAGAAGGTAGTATCGGAAGTGCGGTAGCAAGTGGTATATGTCATAGTTTTTCAGCGGATGGAAGATGCATATCATTACTAAAGATACTGTTTACCAATGAATGTATTTTTGATTGTAAATACTGCATCAATCGAGCTTCCAATGATGTTCCCAGAACTACATTTACCCCAGAAGAGGTATGTAGTTTGACGATGGAATTTTATCGCAGGAACTACATTGAGGGCTTATTCTTAAGTTCTGGTATTTTGAATACACCGAACTATACCATGGAGTTGATTGTTCAAACACTTCGTATGCTACGTACAACATACCATTTTAATGGCTATATTCATTGCAAAGCGATACCTGGAGCGGATAGAGACTTAATCGAGCTAGCAGGTTGGTATGCAGACCGTATGAGTGTTAATTTGGAATTGCCCACAGCAGATGGTTTGAAGCGATTGGCACCTCACAAAAATAGAAAAAATATATTAAATCCAATTCGGCAGATTCAAAATGGTATTGAGGAGAGCCAGACAGCTTTAGGCATGATGGGTGGTAACAAAGGAGCGTATTGGCATACAAGAAGAAAACTTGAGGGCAAAAGTATTGAAAGTAAGCGAGCAGAAGATCATACGGAATATCTAGCATCAAAATCAAAGACATCAAAAGAAGAATATGAAAATAGGATACTTCCAGAACAAGAAGATACTATATCTCATTCAAAGTCAACAAATAAAAAAGAAATTTTAAGCAAAGATAACCATGGAATAATTTTAGATGGTAAGAAAGATAGAATCGTAGCACATAATAAAGATATTATAATAGAAGAGAAAAAGACTCTATTAACTAAAAGTTCAATACAAGAACCTCTAAATATAGTAAATTCAACGGGACTTGCACACTTGAATCAATTTTCGGGTGAAAGAGGATTTGTTCCTGCAGGTCAAAGTACGCAGATGATTATTGGTGCTTCGAATGAGAGTGATTATGAAATCGTATCGGTTGCAGAGGCGCTCTATCAACGATTTGATTTAAAAAGAGTGTTCTATTCTGCATTTATACGAGTGAATGATGATAGCTCACTTCCAGCATTACAAGAAGGTCCACCACTATTAAGAGAACATCGCTTGTATCAAGCAGATTGGTTATTACGTTATTATGGCTTTGAAGCAAGAGAATTGCTTACGAAGGAAAGACCAAATTTCAATGTTTTTCTTGATCCTAAATGTAATTGGGCAATTGGACATTTAGAAGAATTTCCAATCGAGGTGAACAAAGCAGATTATTATACATTGCTTCGCGTTCCTGGAATCGGTCCGAAATCAGCGAGTCGAATTGTTGGTGCAAGAAAAACTGCAAGATTACGATTTGAGGATTTAAAAAAAATGGGTGTAGTCTTAAAACGTGCAATCTATTTTATTACCTGTAATGGTCAGATGATGTATCCAACGAAAATAGAAGAAAATTATATAACAAATCAACTTCTGAATGTAAAAGAAAAATTACCAAATCATTTGCTTGGTCCACAAATTACATATGAACAAATTTCATTATTTGATCATATGAACCTCGCGAATTATCAGTGATTTACATTGGAAAAGAAGAGATATAATAGTAGTCACAAATAACTAACTAAGTTTCAAGTGAATTAGAATCGATTACGGAATTATTTACATTACTTATTTAGATAATATTTTAAATACAGATATTATTAGTCATCAGGGTTCAATTATGAAAGGGATTTTTAATGAAAGAGATTCGAATATATCGATGTGAAGATAGTGTAGATGGTATTTTCACGGCTGTTTATGACGCATGGGCATCAAAGTATGGGCATGACTATATTAAATTAGAAGTAATGGATGAGGACGCTTGCAGCAACTTTGAACTATTTTCTGATTATCTAGATGTTAAAACGGATTTAGAGAAATCTCAAAAAGTTGCAAGAACAATTAAAAACAAAATTTCAGATTATGCGTATGAGATGCTTATTCATGCTGCCTTGTCCAACGATAAACGCAAAGCAGATAGTATTTATCACTTTATAGTTATTGGTCTATCAATGGGAGAACAAGTGACAAGGCATCTTGCTAATCCATATGTAGCGAATATTTTTGAAATAAACCGAAATGTTGGAAATGAACTTCATCATTACAAAGGTTTTTTGAGATTTCATGAAATTAATGACAACTTATTACTGGCAAAATTTGAACCCAAAAACAGTATTGTTGAACTTATTACACCACATTTTGCAGAACGGCTTTCGCAGGAAAATTTTATAATATTAGATATAAAACGAAGATTAGCATCGATTCATCAACGAGGCCTTTCTTGGTATATGACCTTATTAAGTAAACACGAAATGGATGAAATATTATCTTACTCTAATAATGAAGAAGAGTATGAATCATTATGGCGTACATTTTTTAAAAATATTGCGATATCAGAACGTGAAAATTATGTATGTCAAAGGAATCATGCACCACTTCATTTAAGAAAATACATGATTGAGTTCCAGGATATTAATTCGAATGAATAAGGAGTATGCAAAGTGGAATACTAAGTGAGTAAAGATAATTAAACTTGATAGGAGGAGTATTCCATGAAAAAGAAAGCTTTTACATTGGTTGCATTATGTATGATCTCACTTTTTGGATTAACTGCATGTACTAACACTACTGTTG
>CAJJLI010000342.1 GCA_905192625.1 uncultured Clostridium sp.
TGTAAACGCAGCTCACCCCGCGCGCATATGTGATGAGAGAAAGGAAGATACCAAAGGCCAATAAAATACCACCCACTGCTGAATTTCCTTTATCTAAGTTTATTACTCCAAAAATAAAAGCTACAATGGATAGTGCAAAACCTGCCAACACAAGTAAAAGTATAATACCTCCACCCATTGGCGTTATTTCTTTTTCTTCAATTACATTAACTTTACTAAAGCTCTCTTCCTTATGACTCATAGATGTTACCTCCACTGGATTATATTATAATGATATCATTTTGATATCATTATAATAACGTTAACTTAATTTGTCAACTAATATTTTCCATTGTTAATGTGTTTCTGCCTATATTAAATATAAAAATGTATTTCCCAATGATAGTATGCATTTATTGTATTTTCTTCGAATAAAAATGCTGCTATAAAATTTTACAGCAGCACACAATATCTATTATTTTAAATTCTTATAATTACTTTTCCATAACAAAGTTCGTTAGTATTTGCCCAAAACGTTCCACTTGCTGCTCCTTAACTACACGATATCCTCTCTTTAAAAAAAATGGTTTCGCTGTAATTGACGCATGTGTTATTATCGGTTTCTTATTGAACTCAGATTCAAGTCGATCACATAATGCAGTCGCGATTCCCTGATTTTGAAAATCTTTATGAACATATAGACGATCAAGATATCCTGTCCCATCAATATCACCAAAACCTACGATTTTATCATTCTCAACCGCAACAAGAGTATAATGTTTAATAAATGACTCATTCCATGCATCTATATCAATTTTTCCTGTTGCCCATGCATCTAACTGCTCCTTGGAATAATCTTTTGCATTTACAGTATGGACTGTATCATAAAATAATTTTGTGATTGCTTCACAATCATTTTTCTCATATTTTCTTATTTCCACCTTATTTACCTCATTTAATTCCATTAAATTCACCTTGTTATTTGCAAAATAAATTATACCATATAATAACATAGCTTAGTCTTATTATTTTGTATACGGACGTTTACATCTGCTTATAATAAATGTAGGAATTTTAAAGAATAGGTGTAAAAAAATATAGATGGGAGATTATATATGAAAAATATGAATTCAACAACTAGTAATAAGAAAAAAGCCGGAAAAGGTAATGGTAATTCTGTGATAAACAATCGTGAGTCCGTAACGAATGCAAGTAATTATGTTAGTGGCGATTCTACTCCAACTTCATCTGGACATAAATTCAACTCAAATAGCAATGCCAATAAAACAAAATAGGACTTAACTTCTAATAATACAAATAAGAGTTTCAAAGTGCATCAAACTTTGAAACTCTTATTTATTTTACTGCAGTCGATTCTTATATCTTATATTTCACTCAATTACTTGACATTTCTGTACGCAAGAAAGAAAGGCCGCTAGTGGCTCAGAAATGTATTTATCTCGATGTCTAATCATTATTAATTCATTTTTTAATGCTATATTTTCGATTGTCAAAGGTATAAGCGTACCCTTTTCTATTTCATCTTTTACAAGAATATCTGGAAGTATTGTAATGCCAATCCCGGCTTTGGCTGCTTGTATGAGCGCTAGAGAGTTAACACTTGTCCATAATGGACGTACTGTATAGCCTGCTAAATACAAAGCACTATCAACCGTATCCCGAATAGCACTCCCCTTTTCACGTAGAAGTAATTTTTCTAAACACAACTCCTGGATTGTTAAAGTTCTCCTATTTAAAAGATATTCAGGAGCGCATACCACTGTTAATTTATAAGAAGAAAATGGTATCGATAGGAACGGACCTTGTGGCGGTATGCCTTCAATCAAAGCAACGTCTGCTTTTCCTAAACTTAAATTGTCAATGGCATTTGCCGCATTTACCACTTCAACCTCAACCGGTGTGTCTGGCCATTCCTTTTTCATCATGAGTAAAATAGAAGGGAGCCAGAAGGAAGCAATGGTTATACTAGATATGATACGCAATGGTGCTTTTTGTTCTAAACAGTTTATCTTTAAATTAAGTGCATTACAAGAAGATAAAATAGGAATGATTTCTTGCAGTAATAACCTTCCACTTTCTGTTAAACATACACTTTTTGATAATCTGTCAAATAATGCTGTTCCTGCCTTTTCTTCCAAATCTCGTATTGCATGGGATACCCCAGATTGGGAAATATAAAGCTTCTCAGCAGCTTTTGTAAAGTTGCCCATTTCAGCTACCGTCTTAAATATTTCAAAATGTCGAAGTGTCATTTATTATTTCCCCTCCTATGGTATGAATAAAACTAATCATTCACCTTGAATTATATCATTTTACAGATTACAAAACAATTCTTATACTATACTTAACAAAATAGTAGGAGGATTAAAATGCTCTATAATAAAATAAAGATTTATTTTTGGTTATTTAGAATAAATCTATTTATAAGCTCATTTACATTCGGTGGAGGATATGTTGTTGTTCCAATGATTAAAAAATACTTTGTGCTCAATAAAGAAATGTTCAGTGAAGATGATCTTGTCAATATGGCCGCTATTGCACAATCCACACCCGGAGCCATCGCCATTAACTTATCAGCCTTGGCTGGATATAAAGTAGCTGGACTGTTAGGGGCTATTATCAGTTGTGTTGCTGCAGTCATCCCACCTTTAATTATTCTAGCAATCGTGTCTGTATGGTATACAGCTTTTTCTTCAAGTTCAATCATTTCTTGTGTCTTAAAAGGCATGCAAGCAGGCGTTGGTGCACTCATTGTCGACCTGATTATTGACATGAGTCAGATGATTATAAAACGGAAATCAATATTGCTCACGGCAATGATACCTACCGCTTTTTTTGCAAGTTTTATCTTTAACATTAACGTTGCTCTTATCCTTGTTCTATGCTGTCTTTTGTGCCTTGCACAAGTATATTGGCATAAATGGAGGTCAATCTAAATGATAAAAATACTAAGAAAACTATTATTTACTTTCTTACAAATTGGACTCTTTAGCATTGGAGGTGGTTATGCTATTATTCCACTCATTCAAGAACAGGTGGTTGAAAAATATGGGTGGGTCTCACAGCAAACCTTTACTGACATCATTACAATTTCTCAGATGACCCCTGGTCCTTTAGCGGTAAATACCTCTACTTTCGTAGGCATACAAATTGCAGGTATATGGGGTGCCATTGTTGCCACTTTTGGTTGTGTTGTATCGGGCATAATGATATCCCTCGCGTTATTTTCCTTTTTCCAAAAGCATAAGCAATCCATCTATGTTTTTGAAGTATTAAACGGTCTAAAATCGGCTTCTTTGGGACTTATTATTTCTGCCGCTGCTACCATATTACTTCTAACTTTTTTAGGGACAACTTCGCTTAAAATAAATAGTAATATTGATTGGATTGCAATTGTTGTTTTTTCTGTTTCTTTATATGCACTTCGAAAATATAAACTCAATCCTATCCTCTTAATGATTTGTACTGGCCTATTAGGTCTAATCATTTATTAAGATAAGATGGCATTCTTGGCGCAACTTGAACCATCATTCATAATCCTTTACATAATAAAAGCCCTACAATCCTTGGAATAAGTGATTTGTAAGGCTTTATAAAAAAATAAGAGCTACCAGCGTTCGCTAATAGCTCTTATTTTCTTAACTGCAGTCGACGGGACATTGAACAACGGGTTCAACTCCCTACTTTACTAATCATGACCACCGGCTTAGCCGGTGGTTTGTACTGCCCCTATAAGGGGCTCTT
>CAJJLI010000343.1 GCA_905192625.1 uncultured Clostridium sp.
CTCCACTAAGCACTACTTTCACATTGGGCAAACTGGCAACATAGCGAAGTGCCCATGATGAAATACTTAAATCAGGATTATATGCTTTAAATTTATTTTCGATATCTTCTGGTAAATTTGCTAACGAACCACCTTTGATCGGTTCCATAACTATAATTGGTATATTATATTTTTCTGCCAATAAATAGCCCTTCATCCCTGCTTGAATATCCATATCCATATAATTTAATTGTAATTGACAAAAATCCCAATCATGATATTCAAGAATTTCTTTAAAAACCGGATATTCATCATGGAAACTAAATCCAATATTACGGATTTTCCCTTCTTCTCTAAATTCTTCACACATTCCAATCAAGTCATATTCTAATACTTTTCTCCATTTATCAGCATCTAAAGCATGTAATAAATAAAAATCAACATATTCAACATCTAATCTTTTTAATTGATCTTCAAAAACTTTTTTTGCCTCTTCTTTACTCGAAACATTCCAAATTGGTAATTTTGTCGCTAAAAAGAAATCTTCACGTTTATACTTTTTTAACACTTTACCAACAAACGGTTCGCTATCGCCATTATGATAAGGAAAAGCAGTATCAATGTATGTAACCCCTGATCCAATTGCCTTATCAATCATTTTTTCTGCTTCTTTTTCATTAATTTTCCCATCCTCATCTAATGGAAAACGCATACAGCCAAACCCCAATAATGATGGTTCAATCCCTAAATTGTCAAACTTTTTTGTTTTCATTTAAAGTCCTCCTAATATCCTACAACATACTTTCATTATACTATTTCACCATTTTTTTTACCATATTTAAATATTTTTAAGAAAAATATTTCTTCTTGTATGTTATGATATAAAAAAGGAGTTTATTTTATAATGGAAAAGAATTGTAAATTATTTGACTATATACTACTATTTCTTGCCTTGCTATCATTATTCTACTTCATTATAGTTGTCACTAATTCTCGGTTTATCAATGCCTATATACTTTATCCGATTTTTACAGCATTATTAATGTGTTATGCTGTATATGAGTTACATTTTAGAAAAAGTATTCTATCCTCATTACCTAAAATTCTTAATTATTCAATTAAAGGAATTATTATTATTAGTGTAATTGTATTTATAATTATCGAGGGTTTAATTATACATGAGATTAATAATAAGTATAACAAACGCAGTGATTTTCTCATTGTTCTTGGTGCTCGTTTATACGGCGACAAACCTGCACCACTATTACGTTATCGATTAGATGCAGCTGTTGAATATCATCAAAAATTTCCTGATGTCCCAATTATTGTAAGCGGAGGACAAGGCCACGGCGAGAACATCACAGAAGCAAAAGCTATGAAAGACTATTTAATCAACAAAGGAATAGATGAATCATTGATTATCGAAGAAAATAAAAGTACTAATACAAATGAAAATATTATCTATAGTAAAAAAATTATTGAAACATCGACTACTGAAGACTATGAAGTAGTTATAATAACTAATGGTTTTCATTGCTACCGAAGTAAACTATTAGCAAATAAACACGGTTTAGAAGCTCATACATATGCAGCTAGAGAAAATTTAGATACTGCTCCACACTATTATTTAAGAGAATTTTTTGGATGTTTGAAAGATATGATATTATCTTAAATATTCCACATAGTTCACACATTTATTGATAATTAATTTAGTATACTATTGAATGGAGGGGTGATTATGTTTAGTAAATTATATATTACCATTAAGGCAAGTGACAAATTTGACGATTCAATTATTGATCCTATTTCTTTTATTCTAATAGATTGGGGAGTTGATGGAAATCTAATCGACTGGGATATTTATCCAAGTCGTGCTAAATTAGAAATTAATACTGAAAATGATAATTATCAGACTTATAGTATAACTTATCAAGGGATGCAAACAATCATGGAATTGTGCTATGAGTGTGAATTTGTTATGACAATTATTGATAATGATGAAAAAAGCGAGAGTTATACAACATATTTCAGTCGTGAAAATTCCAATAACTTTGAAACAGATATCTCAGAATTATTAGAATAAAAACTCAAAGAATTTAAACTTTGAGTTTTTTTATTTTTTTTTACATTTTCTCTTTACATTTATCAAATTTTTATATATAATCATTCTTGCGTTGAGAGTTAATAACCTCTTAACAAAGTAAATATGGCGGTCGTGGTGAAGTGGTTAACACACCAGATTGTGGCTCTGGCATTCGTGGGTTCGATTCCCATCGACCGCCCCATTTATATTTTTAGTCGAAACATTTCGCACTTTGCAAAATATAGTAAAAACGCACAACGCACTTTGACAAATAAAGTAAAACTGCACTTTGTAAACTTTTGCAAACTATAGTAAAACAAAAACCAAACGGATACCTTTCCATTTGGCTTATCTTAATATTCGACTATTGATTAAACAAATTAATATGTTATAATATTAGCAAATAAATTAAGTAATTTATTTATTAATATATATAATGTTATAAAAATAACATACTAATCTGATTTCTATTTGAAATCAACATTTAGTTTCCAATTCGACTGGAAATTATCGTATTAAGAATGCCTAGGTGGACAAATAAGGTATTCTTTTTTATTTTGTTTTGTTTTTTTCTTTGCCATTATTCTATCACAATCATAATAAGAATAATACAAATTGTTTATTTTTTTTCGTCTTTTTTTTCAGAATTTTTTACTCGTTCATATTCATCACTGATCCAGAAAGATATCAAAGAGCTTTTATTAACTCCTTTTTTTTCAGCCAGAAATTCAAGCTGTTCCAAAATATTTAGATCCAATGTAATAAATACTCTTTTTTTATTTCCTGCAACACTCATTTCCGTCACCTCTTTTTATTACAATATAATTATATCATATATGTTACACTTTTGCAACACATATATTAACAAAACACGATTTTTCGTGTTTTGTTAATTTCCTATATCTTTATACACTATATTTTTTACAGCTTTATTCACTGTATCAACTGTAATCTTTCTAATTCGACTATGAATATATGATTTCTTTTCTCTAACAGAAAGACTTAAAAAATCTATATCATTATCCATTTTTATTAACACTTTGCGTTTCAGGTTAAGACAATCCAACTCATCCTCTAAAGGTATTATTAATGAACAGAACTCACGTTCAGTAATCTTTTTATACAGGTATCTTTCTCTTAAATTTTTTATCCTTCTGTTTAATGAATATCTTTTTTTATCAATCTCTTTAATCTCAGCTTTTTGACCGTCTTTAATCATCCTATATTTTTTTGTACTGATTACTTCGTTAATTTGCTCCTGAGAAATTTTGCCATTACATTCTTTACACTGGTAATAATAATATATTTTATTTCTGCCTTTACCGCTTGTTCCTGTCATTACTTTATTACAATTTGCACAGTATATAATATTATCGTATATGTATCGATAATTCTTTCTCGAACGTCCTACCTTTAAACTGTCTATAGCTTTATTTTGTATACTTTTTGTAACTATTGGTGGCACTATGTTTGTATATTTCTTTCCTTTATACAAGAGAACACCCGAATATCGTTCATCTTTAATCATCTGTTTAACAGATTCTGTACTAAACTGTTTTTTTTTGAGACTTATTTAAATAATCTCTAACATCTGATGTTTCCCATTCTTCAATCACGTAGTTGAAAGCGTTTCTGATTATATTATATACTTTTTTATCAAGTTGAATGTTTTTATCTTC
>CAJJLI010000344.1 GCA_905192625.1 uncultured Clostridium sp.
TGGGAAAATAAGAAGAATCAAGATGAGTATGAACTTGCTGAGAATGAGAAGCTAAAAAAGGATATCAAACGTCTAACAGAGGCAGCAAAACGAACAGAAAATTGGTCGGATCAAATTGAAAAAAGTAAGATTGGAACCCATGTAGGGGATCGAGGGTTCATTGGCCATAAATCAGCGAAAATGATGAAGCGAGCAAAATCCATTGAAAGCCGATCACAAAATGCACTAGAAGAAAAATCAAAATTACTAAAAAACATTGAAGAAGTGGATGACTTGAAAATAATACCTTTAAAACATCATAAGGATACCTTAATAAATATAGAGGACTTATCAATTTCATATGGAGATAGAAGATTATTTGAGAATTTAAACTTGAGTGTTAAGACAGGGGATCGAATTGTTCTTAAAGGAAAAAATGGATGCGGAAAGTCCAGTATTCTTAAATTGATTTTAGGAGAAGACATCGCCCATACTGGGAAAGTTGAATTGGCAAGTGGCTTAATAATTTCTTATGTATCACAGGATACTTCAAAACTTTCGGGAAGTTTATCTGATTTTATTTATGAACATAAACTGGATGAAAGTTTGTTTAAAGCAATACTACGTAAACTTGATTTTTCAAGAGTGCAATTTGAAAAAAGGATAGAAGAATATAGTGGCGGACAAAAGAAGAAAGTATTGATAGCCAAAAGTTTATGTGAGCAGGCACATTTATATCTGTGGGATGAGCCGCTTAACTTTATCGATATATTTTCAAGGATGCAGATTGAGCAATTAATTAAACAATATGCACCAACAATGTTAATGGTGGAACATGATAAAACATTTGTAAATGAAATTGCTACCAATATTTATTCTTTTCAGTAGGCGAAAAGCCCAGGAGCAGATAGTTGCTTCTGGGCTTAATTTTAAAGTGTCAATGCATAAAAATCAATTTGCTTAAATCATTCATCAAGGATAGTGAGATCAAATACTATTTCATATTTATTATTAATTACAATTTGATATGTATATACTCCTACATCGTATCGATAAGGCAAAGGCAAAGCTTCCCAATAATATTTGCTGGGTTCAATCGTTAAATCCATCTTACCATGGGAATCAGCTTCAATCAGCTCTTTTTTATTTCCCATAGAATCAATTAGAAACGTCTGAACAATATTTTCGTTATCACTAATTATTATATCTTTACTTATATTTTTTAATTGCATAAATCCATGTTTACTTTCTTTCGAGTAATATTCATTTTTGTCAATATAAATTAGAGCCTCAATCGTATTATCTTCAGTAGTAAAATGAATTAAAATATCATCGATACTTCTTATTACTTCAATTTCTTTTTTAACTTCCATTATAAATGAATCAGTCTTAGCTTCATCATAGAAACCTTTTAAAGTGGTAATAATAGTATACTTTCCAGGGTAAAGTTTTAAGTTTTTTTCTGGGCTAATTTTTAAGCTACTTACATTAGTTTCATATCTTTTAAAAAAACCTGTTATAAATATTCGATCGTAGTTACCATACATGGAATAATCATTAGTGATAGGTTTTTCTTTTGTTAAATTAATCATACCAACCGAGGATGTATATGGTTTTTCTATTTCTAATTTCTGACCATTTTCATGAATGAAAACAGTATGAAAAGAATCTTCTTCAAGATAAATTATTTTACCATCATCATTTCCAGTATAATTAAGTGATACGAGTAAAATTATTTCATCTTTTTGGTCATATTCACTTTTATCCAAATCCATTATTAATTGTATATCTGTTGTCTCTTTTTTGGTTTCTATAAGATTACATGAAGTTAAGATTAACATTAATAAAGTAATAGAAATAACAAAAAGGATGTTTTTATTCATGTTAATTTCCTTTCAAATTAAACCATGATGCTACAATTATTTGCATTCTTAAAAGAAATGAAAGATTAGCTCTGATTACAGTATACTAGCACCATATCATATAACCAAGATAAAGTAAAATAAGTATCAATATATTTTTAAACATAAGAAGCTTGACTTAAGTTTTACTATTTGCTATTATGATAAAAATTAATAGTTTTTGTTCTCTAGGGTTCCGTAATAAATAATAGATTTGTATTTTTATTAGTCTGGTCCAAGGGAGAACACACAATTCTAATGCGGATTGTGCACACGGTAGGACAAAAGCCTAGGAGTTATATTTAATAACTCTTGGGCTTTTTTTATTTGCTCTTCGGGAAAAATATAAGCTTTCATAAATTTCATGTTTAAGTTACCTTTGTGGTTCTAGTAATTCCTGTAGTACAAATAATTCCTATATGAATCAATCCGTAAGTTTTAATCATTCAAAAGGAGGAAAATTTTATGTTAGGTTTATTTATTTCAACAATTCTAACAAGTGCAGCAGATAGTCTTAATCCTGTTGCAATTACACAACAATTTGTTTTACAGGGGATGGTAAAGAAAGCAAAACATATTTGGTATTATATCATTGCCATTGCATTAACCAATCTTACAGGAGGTTTTTTTGCATACTTTGGGCTAATTTCACTTATAGGAGACTTTCTTACTAAAATTATAGATAAGTATGGAAAAGTTTTATTTACTGCGGAATTTATTGTTGGAATCTGTTTTTTAATCACTGTCTTTTATTTGATTCAAAATACAAAAATAGATGATTTGAAACGTCAAATAAAATTGTTACGCTCGGAAGCGGAACATAGTGATGAGGAAGAAACAACAAATAAGATAAAATCTGTCTCACCAATATCATTGATAGCATTGGGTGTCGTAGCAACCATTTCAGAATTAACAACTGCATTACCGTATTTTGCTTTCTTAGCAATCCTTTTTAATTACAAGTTGTCCGTATTAGCAGTAACACTAATACTTATTGTTTATAATATTATTTATTCGTTACCATTGATAATAATGTATTTTGTTTATGTCAAAGCTCAGGAGAAGTTTGACCAATTTTATGTATTTATTAAAAAGAAGATGACGAAATGGGCAGTATTTCTTGCACCAGTTGTGGTTGGCATTATCGGTATCTTATTAGTTGGACATTCAATGTCATATTTATTTTATTAATACATTAAGAAAGAATTGCTTCTTATATGCATCTAATCACAAATGGTAAAGTCAATAAGAGTTATTTTCGGAGATAGTATAAAATAAATTACGTATATAAAGTAGGGAAGTTCTATCTAACATGGTACAATGTTTCATTAAGAAAAACATAACCAAGTAAGAAGGACTTCCCTATTATTCTATAGTAATAAGTGAAATTAACTTGCAAAAGCTTTATAAAAACTCTGATACCTTAACATAAAATATAAAATTTGGAAAAAAAGCTGAAACCAGATATTGACAAAAGAATAAAACGGTATTATAATGATATTCAGTTAGTTAGTTGAGTAATTAACCATATAACAAAAGGAGGTTAAACGTGGAAATAAATGTTGATTCAGACAAACCGATTTTTTTACAAATTGCAGAAGTAGTTGAAGATGCTATTCTGTCGGGTGCGTTTGTTGAAGAAAGCCAAATTCCATCCATTACTGAACTCTCGATAAGCTATAAGATAAATCCAGCAACCGCGCTGAAAGGAATTAACATTTTAGTTGATGCAGGGATAGTCTATAAAAAGAGAGGTGTAGGTATGTTTGTTGCGACAGGCGCAGTAGAAATTTTACGACAACAACGAAAAGAACAGTTTTATGATAATTTTATAGCTAATTTAGAAAAAAAAAAAAAAAG
>CAJJLI010000345.1 GCA_905192625.1 uncultured Clostridium sp.
GACCCTCTGCTTGTAAGGCAGATGCTCTCCCAGCTGAGCTAAGATCCCATATCTTGTATCGCTTACCGCGAGTACAAGATATATTATATTTAGGACAAGCAATTTTGTCAAGCATAATTTTAATATTTTTTTCAATTATTTGATTTAATATTTACTTTGACATTTTTACTCTTTAAAAAAACTATATTTTATAAAGAATATAATTGCTTTTTATAGCATGTTAGTGTGCCTTTGTTAGCACTGTAACCATAAAGCCATTGTTATAGATACCTGATTCAATAAAATTATGCTTCTCTCCCTTAACGTATAAAGAATACTCCTCAGTGAATTCTTCTTCACCTAAAAAAACAATATTTTTGTAGTGCAGTTCATAATCAAATCCAGTCAGTTGTGACAGTTCTTTTAAGCGCAGTGATTTTCTTTTTCGTTTATTGAGTAATGTTTTAAAATGCTTGTTAGAAGTAATTTTTCCTTGTTTTAAATCAACATAAAACTTTTCGTATTCTACCTCTGGTTTTATTCTAAGACGACTTTCTAACTCTTTCACACGACTTTTTCTAATCACTACGTCTTTTATTTTAGTAGATGCACTAAATATAATAAGTACAGCTGCTGCAACACCGAACACATACGTTGAGATGGCTATTACATGTCTCTTACTGGTATCATCTTCTTGCGAATCATTTAATGTTAATGTATTTATTACATCTGTAGATTCTGTTTTCGCTCCTTGGTGGGCGTCTAAATAGATACTAAGTAAGCTATCTAACACTCCATTTAACGTAGCATTTTCCGCATTATATGCAAATCTCTCTTCCGTTGGATACGTAATATCAACAACCTTTTGTAAAGAATCTTTTAAAAAGTTATCCACAATGAAGCTGTAATTACTTTCCTTTATTAACAATCCTTGTAATTCATCCCCATTTATTGCTTGTACAAGTTCTTCAAATGTATTATAAGCGATAGTATGCCCATCTAACTCTGTTTGATTTATGAAAGGTAATATTCTTTCTTCCGCACCCCAATAATAATTAGGTACCGACTCACGATTCATAATAATATCACGTTTGACTTTGCTTACTAAAATTATATTGTTTTTAGCTATACGTTCCGATAATGTAATCTTGCTAGAATCCGATAATAAATTATCTTCTAATATATTTACCTGATTTGTAGTAGGTATTAGCATTCCTGCCAAAACTTGAATTTTATTTTCTTCTAACTCTCCCAATGCAACTTGATAATCATCAAAATTCACCATCTGAAAATCGATATTTAACTCCTTTGCAAAAAAAGAGAACATATCATAATAAGTGCCACAAGCTTCTCCTTCTTTGTTCACATAAGAAAAAGGGTAGTCATTATCATCGCCAATTGCATAATAAATACAATCATACGCTTCTTGTAATAATTGTATTTTCTCCTTTTGGATATCGTGAAATGATTCAAGTTTCTCTTTTTCTTGAGACTGTAAAAGACTTAACTCCGAACTCGCTTGCGCGGTATACTTCGTAAATGGAATAATGAAACAAATATATAAAAAAGATAAATTTAACAGAAAATGCTTCCACCTTTTTTCACGAATATTTCTATCCTTCTTACTAATTTTCTCGTAACTTCTCCTTAACGTCTTTGATCCCCCCAACCTTTCGTAAACGAACAAATTTTTTCTTACCAATTCGTAGCACGTTTTCATCTTCGATTAGGACACAATCAATATCAAGAATTTTATCTCCATTTAAGGTGACTCCTCCTTGTTTTATCAAACGACGAAAATCACTTCCTGATGCCACCATTTTATTTTCTAATAATAGTGGTACAATGTCAAGTAAAGTTTCCATTTCTTTTGATAAGTTTAACTCAGGCATGTTCTCTGGAACTTGCCCATCACGAAATACCGTTTCAAAATAATTTTCACCAATGACACTTCCTTCTTTTCCATGGTATAGCTCTGTTATGGTACGAGCTAATTGAAGTTTTATGTCTCTTGGATTTCTTCCTGCCTCCATTTCTTCTTTCATCACTTGTATATCATCTGGATGTTCATCGGTAACAAGTTCAAAGTAACGTATAATTAATTCATCTGGAACTTCCATAACTTTTTTAAACATTACTTCTGGTGATTCACTAACACCAATGTAGTTCCCAAGACTTTTACTCATTTTTTCTTTTCCATCTAGTCCCTCTAAAATAGGCATAAACATTGCCACCTGAGCTTCTTGTCCAGCATCTTTTTGTAATACTCGGCCAAATAAAACATTGAATGTTTGGTCTGTTCCACCAAGTTCTATGTCTGCATGGATTTTCACAGAATCATATCCTTGCATCAAAGGATAGAAAAATTCGTGTAAACCAATGGCTTCATTTCGCTTGTAACGACTCGCAAAATCATCTCGCTCTAATAACCTTGCAACTGTAGTCGTAGCTGCCAATTTGATCACATCTTCAAAGTTTAATTTGCTTAGCCATTCACTATTAAAATGAACTCTTGTTTTATTTTTATCTAGCACTTTGAAAATTTGCTCTAAATAAGTGGCTGCATTCTCTTTTACCTGTTCATCCGATAATGGTTTTCTAGTTTTCGATTTCCCCGTTGGATCTCCTATTTTACCAGTAAAATCACCAATGATAATAACTGCCTCATGCCCTAAATCCTGCATTTGTCTGATTTTACGTAAAACTACGGTATGCCCAAGGTGAATGTCTGGTGCAGATGGATCTAGACCAAGTTTTATAATTAGTGGGCGTTCTTCTTTGATGGAAGTTTCAATTTTAATACGTAATTCATCCTCACTAATGATATCGAAGGCTCCTTTTTTCATAATCTTTAATTGTTCTTCTACACTTTTCATAATAATCCCTTTCCTTTGCAATCTTATTCAAATCGTTAAACATAAACCCCATCGTAAAACCCAGAATTTTTAAGCATACATCAATTTTAGTAACGTAAAAGTCAAAGTTAGAATGCGCACTCCACAAACTTTTTATGACAATAAAAAAAATCCCAACCCTCTTATACAAGAGGGCGGGATATAATCACGCGTTACCACCTCAATTTATTAACCGCTCACGCAGCTAACCTCTTCAAGTACTCATAAAATATTAAACGATTTTTCACTTAATATGATATGGTGATACTCTAGCACGATAACGGGTGCAGGAATCCGTCAACAGCCTACTAATAATTACATTATGTTCGGTGTGATGCTCTAAGATGTATTCAAAATCAGTCCTCATGCGCCTCTCATCAACCGGCAGCTTTCTGTTTGATTCGTTAATTTCTACTCTTTCTTTTCACAGCTTTAGTGTTATGAAGTTTATATTGAGATTGAGTATAGCAAAGTTTTAATTTTATGTCAATCGCTTTTTTTTGTTTCCGAATTCTTTTTGTTTTTTCAGTCCCCAATAAAGTTCTCTATTTTTATGCACACTCACAAACTCTATTTGTAATTGCTAAAGTACTCTCTAATATTTATATGCCTACACAGTCTCTATGTTTCAATTGCTAAGTACTCTCTAATTTTTATATGCCTACACAGACTCTATGTTTCAATTGCTAAGTACTCTCTATTTTTTGACCTCAAACACAGTTAATAGTTGTTTTTATACAAGAACAAGCCCTCATGGATTATTTTTTTACACTTCGCTAAATGAAGGAACCTTTTCTTTAATTTACCCGTTGCATAAAACGTACTCCTTCTCTTCCAAACCCAAACTCTTCATAAAACTTA
>CAJJLI010000346.1 GCA_905192625.1 uncultured Clostridium sp.
TACCATAATATTTATTTTATGTCAATTTATTTTGTAATATTTTACATATAAATTGTAATTTTGTTACATTTTAATAGATTATAAAGTTATATGACAGAATTTAAATTTTTTTATCTGAATTTATTGTTATAAACAGATAAAATAAGGCTTGTCTTTCCTGTTTATGAAGGAATTCCGTATGACAATTCTTTCAATATATGGTATAATGAAAAACGGAATGAGCATGCGATTGGAGTAACAAGACCATGAAATGCATTTCTTCATGGTATAATAATCAGCACAGGCTAATTTAACGTTATTAAAAACGATACATATTTGAATGAAGTAAATTGGAAAAAACATAGTTTTAAAGCATAAATATAGTGAGTCAGTGAAATAATGGTTTTAGATTATAAGAATATTTTGATAATAGAAAGGAATTTAGTATAATGGAAATAGATAAGAAATATACCATAGATTTTAATCAATTAAGTGCCTATCAATTAGAGTACCAAGAAGAGTTAAAAGACACAAAAAGTTTAGGCTTTGTGTTTCGACATAAAAAATCAGGAGCAAGAGTGTGCGTGATTTCCAATGACGATAACAATAAGGTATTCTCAATTGCCTTTCGTACACCGCCAAAAGATAGTACGGGAGTTGCACATATCATAGAGCATACGGTTTTGTGTGGTTCTAAGAACTTCCCAGCAAAAGATCCATTTATTGAACTTGCAAAAGGTTCGTTAAATACATTTTTAAATGCGATGACATATTCAGATAAGACAATGTATCCTATTGCAAGCTGCAATGATAAAGATTTTCAGAATTTAATGCATGTATATATGGATGCAGTATTTTATCCTAATATTTATAATAAAAGAGAGATATTTGAGCAAGAAGGTTGGCATTATGAACTTGAGAGCAAGGACGATGAATTAACCTATAATGGTATTGTTTATAGTGAAATGAAGGGGGCTTTTTCTTCTCCAGAACAACAGCTTTATAGAGAAATTCAAAGTAGTTTATATCCAGATACTGCATATGGTGTAGAATCTGGTGGAGATCCTGATTATATACCTGATTTAACCTATGAAGATTACCTTGATTTCCATAGAAAATATTATCATCCATCCAATAGCTATATCTATTTATATGGGGATGTGGATGTGGTAGAAAAGTTAACTTGGCTAGATGAGGCTTATCTTCGTGAGTACGATACCTTACAAGTGGATTCCAAGATTCAAACTCAAGAAGCGTTTGGATGCAAAGAAATCGAAAGTTTTTATTCTTTAAGCGATAGTGATAAAGAAGAAAATAATACCTATTTAAGTTTTAATGCGGTTATTGGAACTTCATTGGAAGTTGAACAATGTATTGCATTTCAGGTGATTGAATCCGCGATTCTTTCTTCTCCTGGTGCACCACTAAAACAGGCTTTAATTGAAGCTGGTATTGGTAGTGATATTTTAAGTAGCTTTGATAATGAAATTCTACAACCGAATTTTTCAATCATTGCCAAAGGTGCAAACAAGGATCAAAAAAATGATTTTATAAATATCATTCAAGAAACTTTACAAAAGATAGTGAAAGAAGGAATCAATGAGAACTCCCTTCGTGCTGCAATTAATGTTTTAGAATTCCGTTATCGCGAAGCAGATTTTGGTCAATTTCCAAAAGGTTTATTACTAGGAATCCAGATCATGGGAAGTTGGCTTTATGATGATTCAAAGGCCTTTGCTTATATGCATGGAAATGAAATATTTAAGCAATTAAAAGCTAAGATTGGAACGGGTTATTATGAAGAGTTAATCGATCGTTATTTACTTCATTCAAACCATGTAACTCATTTTACACTTTCACCAAAGAATGGATTAAACCGCGAGAAAGAAGAAGCTCTTGCTAAAAAGTTGGCGGCTTATAAGGAATCTTTAAGTGAGGATGAAATTGATGCTTTGATTACTTCTACAAAGCATTTGCAAGAATACCATGAAACGCCTTCTACCAAAGAAGAGTTGCTTAAAATACCGATGTTAAAGCGCGAAGATATTAGCAAAGAAGCGCCTGCGTTATACAATGAGGAAAAAGAAATTGCTGGAGTTCCAGTACTTCATCATGAGGTGTTTACCAACGGTATTGCGTATATTAAGTGTTTGTTTGATATCAGTGATATTGACGAAGAATTATTACCATATATGAACTTATTAGCAGCAGTACTAGGGTATATCGATACAAAAAATTATAGTTTCTTGGAATTATCCAATGAAATTAATATGCATACTGGAGATATGAGAACTGATTTTACAGTATTTAATAAGAAGAATGACCCTGAGTATTATCGTCCAGTATTTTATTTTAGTACGAAATTATTGTATGATGAGATGGCAAAAGCCTTTGAATTAATGCAGGAAATTATCTTTGAGTCAAAGCTAACTGACTCAAAAAGATTGCTTGAGATTTTAAAGGAGATTAAGTCTAGATTGCAAATGAAGATGAACTCCAGTGGGCACAATGTTGCTGTGGATCGTGCGCTATCTTACATCTCACAAAGTGGATATTACAGTGATTTAACAAAAGGAGTACGTTTTTACCGTTTTGTAACGGACTTAGTGGATAACTTCGATGACAAGAAAGAGCAATTTTCGCAAAATTTAAGTAAGCTTACAAAAATGATTTTTAATGAAATGAAGTTGGTGGTAAGTATTACTGCAGAAGCAAATGGATATGAAACTTTAAAACAAGTTCTTCCTAATTTTGTGAATGCACTTAATGATGGAAATGATTCTTTAAATCCAGTAATGAATGGCACGAAGAGAACCGTAAATGATGTTTTAAAACCAGCAAAGTATAACTTCCCAGTAGAAAAGTTAAATGAAGGTTTCACTTACTCTGGGCAAGTTCAGTATGTTGCAACTTGTGGTAATTATATAAAAGCAGGATTTAAATCAAGTGGTGCGCTAAAAGTATTAAAAACTATTTTAGGTTATGACTATTTATGGAATAAAGTACGTGTAAAAGGTGGCGCATATGGCTGTATGTGTAGCTTTTCAGGAATAGATGGTACGTCTTATATTGTGTCTTATCGTGATCCTAATTTAAAAGAAACGGTAGAGGTATATAAAAATACGAAAAATTATATCGAAAACTTTGAAGTAGATGATAGAGATATGACAAAATACATCATTGGTACAATGAGTTCTGTGGATACACCGTTAACTCCAATGATGAAAGGCAGTCGCTCTTTAAATGCATATTTGTGTGGTGTAAGTCATGCTGATATTCAAAAAGACCGCGATGATATTCTTAGTACGACAAAAGAAGATATTAGAAACACGGCTGTGATTATAGATTCTGTTATTTCAGAGAATAATTTATGTGTCATTGGAAATGAGAAGAAAGTTGCCAATCACAAAGAGATGTTTTATAATGTAAAGCCACTGCTAAATTAATTTCTTATTTGTTATCGTTATTTAAAGTTATGATATAATGAAGGCGAAATGCGCTATCACAAGCTCGCTTGTGCATAGCGATTGGAACAACAATGATCATGGACTGATTTTGTTCATGATATAATAACGGAACAAAATAAGGTTATGGCAATGACGTTATTGCTAAACGTAAGTGGGTAATAGAATCTACTTTGATAATATTTTAGAAATTAAGAACTACGGTACTTGCGTTCATAGAGTGAACTATGAATGTAAGTACCATGAAAAAGGAAAGGTTAAGGTAAAAGAATGAACCAACACAAAGAAGGC
>CAJJLI010000347.1 GCA_905192625.1 uncultured Clostridium sp.
CAATATAAAAACAATAGGAGTAATAGGTCCGAATGCAAATAATCGAAAAGCACTGGTGGGTAATTATGAAGGTACTGCTTCAAGATACTGGACAATTTTAGAGGGAATTCAAGAATATTTAGGCGATGAAGTGAGAGTGATGACTTCCGATGGATGTCACTTGTGTCATAATCGTATCCAAGGATTAGGAAAGCCGAATGACAGACTAGCAGAAGTAAAAGGTGTATGTGAAAATAGCGATGTTATTATTGCATGCATGGGATTGGATGCGAGTTTGGAAGGAGAAGAAGGAGATCGTGGCAATGAGTTTGCAAGTGGTGATAAACCGAATCTAAATCTTCCAGGAATACAACAAGAGTTATTAGAAGGCATTTATCAATCCGGTAAACCAGTGGTATTGGTCTTACTATCTGGTAGTGCCCTTGCAGTGAACTGGGCGCAAGATCATATACCTGCGATTGTTCAAGGGTGGTATCCAGGAGCGCAGGGTGGAAGAGCAATTGCCCAGATATTGTTTGGAGCTAAGAATCCAGAAGGTAAACTTCCTGTTACATTTTATCGTTCCAGCGAAGAACTATTAGATTTTACGGATTATAATATGGCTGGTAGAACATACCGTTATATGACTCAGGAAGCGTTATATCCATTTGGTTATGGTTTATCTTATACAGATTTTGAAATTAGCAATGTTACAACAAATAAAACAGAAGTTGAACTTGGTGGAATCGACATTAAAGCAACGGTAAAAAATGTAGGAACGATGCACGGGGTAGAAAAGGTCCAAGTGTATGTTAAAGTATGCAAAGAAAATACTCCGAATGCTCAACTAAAAGGCATTGAAAAAGTTGAACTTAAACCAGGTGAAGAAAAAGAAATCACGATTCATCTTCCAGTTGAAGCATTTGGTTTATATGATGAAAATGGAAAGCTTCGCATTCAAGAAGGAAAGGTTTGTGTGTATATTGGCGGTCAAGCTCCTGATGCTAGAAGTGAAAAATTAACTGGAAAGAAAGTAAAAGAGATTGATTTATGGATTGGAAATGATATACAATAAAAATATACAAACGGAAATAATTTCCTGTAAGGTGAATACGGAAAATGGGGAGCTGCTTAAGGAAAGTAATTTTTCTTGGCGGCTTTCCATTGTATAAGATAAAGAATAGTTTGGCGGTTAAAAGGAGGGTGCTTATGTGGACACAGTTATGGTTAAATTATGATGAAAGAAAAGAGTGTGGGAATCGTTCCTATGTATCCAATATAACAATTTATGGATTTGATAGAGAACATCCAATTGTTAATAATGCAATCAAAGAGCTTAAAGCAGGAGTAAGCAAGATGCTACATATTGAACCTACTGAAGTAGCTTTGGATCAGTTTATAAAAGGAATCAAGATATTTCGCAATAGCAAGAATACAGCAAAAGAAAGTTTTATATTAAAGGAAATAGAAGGTATATTAAACTTAGAAGCTACGGATGAGAACGGATTACTATATGGAGTGTTCTGTATATTGCGATATCTAGCAATGGAGAAAAATATTAAGGGAATCGATAAAAGTCAGATACCGGATAATCCGCTACGTATGCTTAATCATTGGGATAATATGGATGGAAGCATTGAACGCGGGTACTCTGGGAGTTCCTTCTTTTTTAAGCATAATGAAATTATAATTGATGATCGAATTGTTGATTATGCTAGGATGGCAGCAAGTATTGGTATCAATGGCGTTGTAATTAATAATGTAAATGTGAAAGAAGCAGCGACTGAACTTATAAGCACAAGGTATTATGAAAGATTAGCAAAGCTATCTGAAATTTTTTCTGGTTATGGAATTCGACTTTATCTAAGTCTAAACTTTGCATCTCCAATTGAATTAGGGGGGCTTCATAGTGCTGATCCATTGGATAAAGATGTTGTCCTTTGGTGGGAAGAAAAGATGGCAGAAGTATTTAAAAACATCCCGAATTTAGGTGGCTTTTTAGTGAAAGCTGACTCTGAGGGCAGACCTGGCCCGTTTACCTATGGAAGAACACAGGCGGATGGAGCCAACATGCTAGCGGATATCGTAGATAATTATGGGGCCATCATTATTTGGAGATGCTTTGTATATAATTGTACGCAGGATTGGAGAGATTATAAAACAGACCGTGCAAGAGCAGGATATGATAATTTCATTAAAATGGATGGAGATTATCATAAGAATGTTATATTACAAATCAAGAATGGACCAATGGACTTCCAAGTGAGAGAACCAGTTTCTCCTTTGCTTGGGGGGCTAAAGAAAACGAATCAAATGCTAGAGGTGCAAGTGGCACAAGAGTATACAGGTCATCAAATCGATGTTTGTTATCTGATACCATTATTTAAAGAAGTATTGGATTTTAAGACCTATTGTAAGGAAAAAAACGATACGGTTGCGGATATAATTAATGGTAGAACCTTCGGTAATTTAAACACAGGAATTGCAGCGGTAACCAATACAGGAAACGATGGGAATTGGACAGGAAATGATCTTGCAGCAGCGAATCTATATGGATTTGGACGTCTAGCATTTCAGACATCATTAACAGCAGAAGAAATTGCAGAAGAATGGATTCGGATGACAATCTCAAATGATGAACAGGTGGTAAGCACTATTAAAAACATCCTGATGAAATCAAGAGAAATCTATGAAAACTATACATCTCCACTTGGTATTGGTTGGATGGTGACACCTCATACTCATTATGGACCGAGTGTGGATGGTTACGAGTATTCTAGATGGGGGACGTATCATAGAGCGGATCACTTTGGTATTGGAGTAGATCGAACAATGAATGGCACTGCATATGTGAGTCAATATTATGAGCCAAATGCCACGATGTATAATAACATTAAAACTTGTCCAGAAGAGTTATTATTGTTCTTTCATCATGTACCTTATACCTATAAACTATCTAGTGGCAAGACATTAATTCAGCATATTTATGACAGTCATTTTGATGGTGTAAGTGAAGTGGAAGAAATGATGGCTTCTTGGAATAGTTTAAAGGATAAAATTCCACAACCGATTCATGAACTTGTAGGAAATCGATTTTTAAAACAATTATGTAATGCAAAAGAGTGGAGAGATCAGGTGAATTCCTATTTTTATAGGAAGAGCGCAGTTGCGGATGCAAAAGGAAGGATGATTTATTAATCATTCTTTATTTCTTTATAGGAAACTGCGAGTTTCCTATAAAGAGGCAATAAAAAACCACACCATTTTCACGGCATGGTAAAACCACGATATAAATTAGTAAATATAAAAACCTTCTTCAAAATCGTCTGAGTCATCAAAGATATCTTCATTTAGGAAATAATCCATATCCAAAAGATCTTCATCATCCATTTTTCTAACTACAGATGAAGTCATACCTTCTGGTGGATTTCTAATGTATTTTACAATTCTTTCATTACAAAGCGAATTCACAGTGATTACAAATCATAACGAATATAACTTATAACAAGTAAGGTTAAAAGGAGAGACCCACAATGTTATTTAGAAAGAAAAAAAAAGAATATAAGGAAAAGGATGAGTTCCATATTGAATTCGGTTTCTTAAGCAATACGAAGTACATTTTATCCATGATGAATAGGTATAAAAAGGGACTTGTTTTTATCATGTTACTCTTCGCCTTTGGTACTGCTGCAAATTCCTATATGTGGAGTATCATCAGTAAACTTGGTAT
>CAJJLI010000348.1 GCA_905192625.1 uncultured Clostridium sp.
TATTCAAGGGGGGATATAGTATGAAGGATGCAATAAATATAGGATTCAGTGATAAGTTATTAGAGGTAAAGAATGTATCGGTTGTATTTGGTGAAAGAAAACATAAATTTGTAGCAGTAGACAATGTAAGTTTTGATATCTACAAAGGTGAAACATTTGGATTAGTAGGAGAATCTGGGAGTGGGAAGACAACCATTGGGCGCGGGATTGTTCGTATTTATCCAACGACTTCTGGTGAAATACTGTTTCATGGAGACAAGATCAATGGTGTGATTTCAAAGGAGAAGGATTTGGAGCTTACAAATAAAATACAAATGATATTTCAAGATCCAATGGCTTCCTTAAATGAAAGAGCAAAAGTAGATTACATAGTATCTGAGGGTTTATATAACAGGAAAGTAAAACTTTCTGAACGTGAAAGGAAAGAAAAAGTAGAAAAGGCGTTACTAGACGTTGGTCTGCTTCCGGATTTTGCAAGCAGATTTCCACATGAATTTTCTGGAGGACAAAGGCAGCGTATAGGTATCGCAAGGGCTCTAATCATGGAACCAGAATTTATTGTTGCAGATGAGCCGATTTCAGCTTTGGATGTTTCGATACGGGCACAAGTTTTAAACTTATTATCTAAACTTCAAAAGGAAAGAGGGCTGACGTATTTATTTATCGCTCATGATTTATCTGTAATGCGTTTTATTGCAGATCGGATTGCAGTTATCCATAAAGGTAAGATTGTTGAACTAGCAAAGACAGAGAAATTGTTTGCTAATCCGCTACATCCATATACAAAAGCACTGTTATCGGCAATACCACTACCAGATCCAATTGCACAAAAGAAAAAGAGGCTGATTGTCTATGATGAAACAATTCATAAATATGCAAAAGATCATCCAAGATGGATAGAGATTGAACCGGAACATTATATATATGCCAATGAGGAAGAATTAGAGGACTATAAAAAACAATTGGATCAAAAGTTCATAAAAATAATTTAATGAAATGCGTGGATGGAGGCGCACGAATGGGAGGTACCTATGCCTTTTGCATTAATTCAATCACCGATTGCACCTATGATGAAAGAAACGACTTATTATAGTTCACTAGAAGATGAAGTTTTGTATGGCATGAAGGTAGAATTGCTTGATAAAGTGAACGAGGACTGGTATGTCATTCGGACACATTATCGTTATGAAGGTTATATGAACAAATCTCATTTCTTACAAGATAAAGAAGGAATTGTAGCTTGGGAGAGTGCATATCGTATGGTTGTAATGAAAGCGTATGCAGATGTTTTGTCTTTACCAAAGGTTCAGGGAGTTATCATCACTAGCTTAACAAGAGGAGCACAAGTTGCAATTTTACAGCCAGCGGATGAGAATTCCTGGGTGAAGGTTGGTTTGGTAGATGGTACGACTGGCTATATGAAGGAAAATTTCCTTGGCGTATTAGAGCCTTCTATGTATGAGGATGGATATTACCGTTATCGCTTGGAGGTGAATCCTCAAGGAACACCCTATGATTATATTAAGAAAGTCTTGCATAAAAGTGAGGAAGAATTTCGAGAAGAACTAGTTACTTATGCATTTTTATATTATGGTACACAATATCGTTGGGGCGGCAAAACAAGTTTAGGAATTGATTGCTCAGGGTTAACATCCATTTGTTATATGCTAGCTGGATTGGTTATCTACCGTGATGCAAGAATAAAAGAAGGTTTCCCAGTTAAGGAGATACCATTTCAAGATAAAAAGCCTGGGGATTTATTATATTTCCCAGGTCATGTTGCAATGTATATTGGCGAAGACAAGTACATTCATGCTACTGCTAGAAATGGAAGTGATGGTGTAGTTGTCAATAGTTTTAATCCTAAGGATTCGGATTACCGAGAAGATCTTTTTAAAAATTTAACGGCCACAGGCACCGTTTTCTATTAGTTTATGTTAGCAAGACGCTGACTCGAGCCTTGCGAGGAAGTCGTCTTGCTTGTTTTTTACTTACAGGATTTGAGAGTCAAGGATTATATTGCTACGATAACCGTTTAGTCGAGGAGAATGTTAGCATTATTTTTTTAGGAGGATAATATGAAAGAAATCACATTGCTAGATCGGGTTCATGCGGAGCTTTTAAGTTATGATGGTACGATGGGAATTTATATAAACGATTTTAAGGGTACGATAATTGAAATCAACAGTGAAGAAAAGTTTGAAACGGCAAGCACCATAAAATCGTATATACTCGCTTGTCTTTATGATGAGGTTGAGAAAGGAAGGAAAAGTTTAAACGATGTCTTAGTTTATACAAGAGATAATTTCATTGAAGGTAGTGGCATCTTAAGGAGTTTAGACTTTGGTGTGTCAATGACGGTAAAAAACATAGCAACACTTATGATAATCGTAAGCGACAATATAGCAACCAATATGATGATTGATTATCTTGGTATCGATACCATCAATTCATTTATAAAAAATCAAGGTTTTAGCAATACGGTGTTGCACAATAAACTTGATTTTGCATCCTATGATAAACTGGGAACAACAACTCCAAGAGATTATGCATTCCTATTTGAACGAATCTGTACCGATGAACTTGTAAGTAAGAAAGCATCACAAGATATGCTTGAAATATTTAAAAAGCAACATTACAACACGATGTTAACAAAACAATTTTCACAGGCTCTCATTGATGAAGATACGTATGAGGAAGAACTCATTTATGTGGCATCGAAAAGTGGAAGTATGAATGCTTGTCGAAATGATGGTGGCATTGTATCGACTCCTTATGGGAAGTATATTATTGTACTAATGAATAAGAATTTCCATGATCCTGTTTATTATGCAGAGCATCCAGCTATAGTGTTTGGAGCAAAAATTAGTCGATTAATTTTTGATCAGTATATGGCACTAGAAGGTAAATTAACCTATAAAATAAAATAGCATTGTTCTTTAGTAAAGTGAAAAAGCAGGTTGTATATTCCTATTAAGTAGTTTAAAATACTCTTTATGACAGAACAGGAGATACTTCATAGATGAGATTGAGAAAATCAACGAGCATGGATTTGTCTGAAATTATGAAGATAATTAGGCAAGCACAAGAAAGTTTACGGTTACAAAACATAGATCAATGGCAAAATCAGTATCCAAATGAGGATACGATTTTAAGTGATATAGAACATGGGTATAGCTATGTCTTATACGATGAAGTTAGTGAAAGAGTTGTAGCAACGGTTGCGGTTTCTTTCGATGGAGAGGAAACCTATCAAAACATAGCAAACGGGAGTTGGGCTTATAATGAACCCTATGGAGTAATTCATAGAATAGCAGTGCATAACGAATATTTATGTAAAGGAATCGCTGCTTTGTTAATAAGTAAAATTCAAGAATTAGCATTAAATCAGGGAGTGTTTCACTTAAGAGTAGATACTCATAAAGACAACGTTCCGATGCAAAAACTGTTAAAGAAATTTGAATTTATACAATGTGGGATTATCTATACCAAAGATGGTGCAGAACGTATCGCATTTGAGAAACACATAAAGGAGAGTAATAATGATTAGCTTTAAGAATGATTATAGTGAAGGAGCACATCCTAATATTATGGAGGCACTTTCAAAAACAAATTTTATTCAAACAGTTGGATATGGCTGTGATGAATATTGCGAGTCTGCGAAGTCAAAAATAAAGAATAGAATTCAATGT
>CAJJLI010000349.1 GCA_905192625.1 uncultured Clostridium sp.
CATGAATAATCATGGAGGAGGGGGTAAGATATGCGGCGAGAACAGGAAAGGTTATCGACGAATACATCTTCTGTTGCATTAAGGAAACGTTGCTCAAACGCATCTTCTAACTTAAACTTATCCTTTAACTCTAGTATAAGCTTACCCGCAGTCTTTGCACCTATTCCAGGAGCTTTTGCAATCGCTTTCGCATCTTCCGCAAGAATTGCAAAACGCAAATCATCGGCAGAAAGAGCGGATAATATCCCGAGTGCTCCTTTGGGTCCAATTCCATTCACCGTAATCAATAATTTAAACACGTTCAAGTCATCTTTACTTATAAAGCCAAACAAAGACATTCCGTCTTCTTTCACATGCATATACGTGTGAATCTTTATCTCGTTATGTAGTGCTGGCAATTTAGAGAAAACTGTTTTAGGTACTGCTATTTCATAACCCAAGCCATGATTCTCAATGATTATCGAATTTTCCTTTATCTCAGCTAATTCACCTTTAACAAATGCTATCATAATCCCTATCCTTCTAAAATCAAACTTATGTTCTGTTGCTATCATTATAGCTTAATTTTAAAAAGATAGCAATGTAAAAAGAATAGACATCTACAAGCGCTCAAATTTACCATTTGAAACCATTAGCCTACCCTCGTTAATATATTGAATTATAAGATAAGCAGAAATCCCCAAAGCATCCGCTACTTGCAGCGCATTGCTATTGGGATATTTCATTAGATAATCACTTATTTGATTAAATATCGCTTTATCTTTTTCCTTACACTCATTACATGAATACTCCATAAATCGGCTGTTGTATACCTTTTTACAATGCTTACAAACATTTATGTGCATTTTATAGACATGCCTTTCTTTCTAAATCGTATTTTAAAATAACATCTTTTGTATGTTACATAAGGGTCGAGAATAAACTTAACACACTCTGTAGGAATTTAATCTTCCATGGACGATTCTTCCACTCCTCAAATGTCACTTCTCTTGATATTTTGAACGTCTTATCGAAATCGTCTCGTATCGTTTCAATAACTTCACGATTGCACATAAATACACCGCATTCATAATGTAAATAAAAGCTCCGATAGTCCATATTTATAGTTCCAACAATGCCACAATCCTCATTTATAATTGCTTTCGCATGAATAAAACCAGGGGTGTACTCATAAATTCGCACTCCCGCTTCTAGTAACTTTCCATAATTATAGTTGGTAACTTGCTTAACGCTTTTCTTATCCGGTATAAATGGCGTGATGATTCGTACATCTACCCCACTCTTTACAGCAAAAATCAAACTATCTCGCATATCTTCTTCAATCACTAAATACGGAGTCATTACATACAGATATTTTTTTGAATAATGAATGATTTGCTTGTATGTTGATTCAATGGGATTTTCAGGATTGTTCGCCGGTCCGTCCGCAATCACTTGGCAATACACATTGTTTTCTTTAAACTGTTTTGTCGGGCGATACGGAGTATAATCAATCATCGTACCGTTGGCGCAAACTTCCCACATCTGTAAAAACGTTACCGTTAGCCCCCAAACAGCATCTCCTTCAACTCGAACTGCGCTATCCTTCCATTTACCAAAGCGAGATACATAATTTACATACTCGTCTGCTAAGTTCATTCCACCAGTATAACCGACATTTCCATCAATCACAATAATTTTTTGATGGCTACGATAATTCATATATAACTTTTCAGTATATTGGTGGATTGGATTAAACACTTGTATTTTAAAACCCTCTTCTTCTAAATTCCTACGAAAATACTTGCTTGTACGAAGCATTGCTCCAAAATCATCATACATAAACATGACTTCAACGCCTTGATGTATTTTTTCTAACAGCAATGTGTGCATTTTATCCCAAAGGAGCCCTTCTCCTACAATAAAGAAGTTAATCATTATAAATTTTTCAGCGACTTTTATATCCTCAAATATCGCTGCAAATACATCTTCTCCCATAGGATAATACGTAACTTCATTATTTTTATATAATGGAAAAGTATGCGATTCTAAAAACTTCGCAATTCTAGACTTGGTTGGATACTCTTTTGTGAATAACTCCATCGTTTCATTATTATACTCATAAAATGTAGCCCCATGTCTTAATTTCCCAAGAACTTTTTTCTCAATACTTTTTTTAGAACCTGATTTTCCCCACAATGCATACATAATGTGTCCAGTCAATGGTAGTAATAGCACGATGCATATCCATGCAATTTTATAAGAAGAAGATCGATAATCATTGAGCAACCCAATGATTACAAAAATACTTAGAACTTCGATAATGGTATAAAGGTACACAGTATATCCACTAAACCATATAGACAGCGCAAAAATTAGTCCAAACTGGAGAAAAACTAAGCCAGCTACGACTGCTACGCGCAAAAAACCACTTATATAGCTTTTTACTATTCCTTTTTCTTTATTATCATTCACTTTTATGGCTCCCATCCTATGAATTTTAATATCCCCTAAAATTATAAATTACGTAATGCTAAATTTCCTAACTATTAATATTCCTTAAATTTCTATCCTATTCCTGTCTTATTTATTCTGCATTTAAGTTTAAATCACGTTTTATTTTTTATTTTTTCGCTTCTTTTAATCTTCTACTTCTTCTATTCTTTTTTATTACTTATCTCTTCTGCTCTTAATTTTCTCTTCAATTCTTTCCTTCAAATCTGTTAAAACACCTTCTTGATTTTTAACTTTTAGATTCGGAAAGGCTTTAAATAAACGTTTGTATATGCTTTTTTGTAATCGATTACTGCTTTGTTTCTTATAGTTAGATGCAAACACTCTAATTCTTTCTTCTATTTCAGCAACAGTACGTACTTTGTCCGCACTTTTCATAGATATTTGCTTTTGCTTTTCTAAAAAACGATCATAGCTCTTATCTAAGGATTCACGAAATTCCTCAAGAAATTCACGTACATGAGAATTCCTTAATTTAACTTTCATTTCTTCGCGAATTTCATACCACTTAAATCCTTCTGCATACTCATATAAACCTTCACGTAAGTTCTCAAGTATCTGTAATTTTTGATGCAATTGCAATGTTGCAACAACCGTAAGTCCAAAGTCAACTAGAAAGATAAGTGATAAGACCACTCCAAATATCCATCCCATATGACTTGATATTTTATCTGTAAGAATACTAACTTTTGGTTGAATGACAAATGCCATAACAACAGATAAAACACCCCAAAATAAGGATGGAATCAAACTTATTCTACCGTTTATGTTATATTTATAATGACTATAATCCCACCATTTTGCATGAAATATTTTCTCCATAAACCAAGAAGTCACATATTCCAAAACTGTGGCAGATATCATTCCGATAAAATACAGTATAGTAATATGTTCCACTGTAACCGACTTTGTCAAATGTACCATGTGTGAATTAAAAAACATGATATAAAAGAAAGTTGCTCCAAAACCATAGATTGGTATAATTGGACCATTTAAAAATCCACGATTTATCCAAGTCCTTTTACGTATCGACACATAAGTACTTTCATATATCCAACCAAAGAAGCTATAAATGAAGAAGTTATAAAAAATATCAATAACATTTAAATCAAATATTTTCATTTCCATCTTTTGTTATTCACCACCTACATTTATCTTATCCACAATGGCGTGGTGGTGGTGTTGTCTTCGGACCAAC
>CAJJLI010000350.1 GCA_905192625.1 uncultured Clostridium sp.
GTGGATGATTCTGATGATGACTTTATAGATATTGATGAGGATACTTCAGTACCTGGAGGAACTCCAGATACAGGAAATGGAAACACAACAGAGGATGGGGCCGAAGATGATATTGTGATAGATATTGAAGAGGATGATATTCCACAGGGATTACCACAGACAGGATTAATGAATGGAACGGTCTTTTATATCGGTGGATTGTTATTAATGTCAGCTGGTTTTGTGATTATAAATTCAAAACGTAAATAAAAGAGTAAATTAAAATGTAAATCAATAGGAAGCAGGTTTGATAAGCAGTAAATGTTTTCGAATCTGCTTCTTTTTTCTTCACAATAGGAAATATTAGGTTGCTAATGAAGTCGAATCTTGCTATATTAAAATTACGAAGATGCAAAGGAGGAGAACTATGGAAGAAATAAAAAATATCCCTTCCGTACCGGAGGGTGATGACAAAGTTCTTGAAAATGCTAAGATAGAGCCAATGAATGATAAAGAAGAGGTTAGCATTCAAAAGCAAAAGAATCCAATAGAGTATGAAGAAGCGAAAGAATATATAAGTATTATTATGCGGGAACTTGAAGATACGAAGGAGAAACTTGCCTCTTTTACAATGGATACAAAAAAGAAACGCTTTAATGCATGGAAGGGTATCGCGATTTTTGAATTACTATGTTTACTAAGTGCTGGAGCTGTTCTAAGTGTTCGTTATGTACAAGAAAATTACAAAAGTAATCCAGTAATAAATCAAGGAAGTGGAATACATACCGATGCAGGAGCAATAACGAAAGAAAAAACATATCATTACATAGATAACCTTGAATCGATGATAAGTGAGAAGAGTAATCAACATGTTACATCATTTCAAATCAGTGTAGAACGTCTTTTTGGATATGAGTATCTATGTTTTTCTGACGAGAATATAAAAGTGTATTATCGGAATGAATTTACAAATGATCGCTATGATGATAGATTCCGTATACTTCTTGATAATGGAGAAAAGTTAGTTGAATTTAACTGGGATTATGATTTGCAAGGAGATATTAAAAATCTTTGTCCAATCCTTGGTAAATTTTCTGAGGACGATTCTCAGCAATTGGCTTTTTTAACCTATTCATCAGCCGATTCTAAAATTCCTAATAAGGTTTCGATGATAGATGCGAAGGATTTTACAAAGTATACTTCTCTTGATGTTGACGATTATTTGAAGTCCTTATTTCATCTATCTTATGTTGAGGAAGCATCGAATAATATTACGACTGCTAGAATGGATATGAATATTAAAACAGCGTCCTATTCGTACAAAATTAAGAATGAGCACTATTTAGAAGCCGTTTATAATGATCAATTTATTTTAAACTATAATGATTACTCTACGCTTGAGGAATTTGAGGACAAACTGTCAATAAAGGCACCTGTTTATATTTCATCGGAGGAGTTTCTTGGTGAGATTGCAGGCAACATTATGTTGAAAAATGGTGCAGTAACCATAGAAAATCTAACATACGGTGCATATGTTGAAGCAGATCAAGAAGATCCTGGGAAAAGTGACGTGATCACACCAAGAAGTACCGTGCTTGAAAATCGAGTAGTTATTTTAGGAAAAGAGAATCGACGTTATATTATTCCTAAATTTGAAGGTGTGGAAATGAACACAATGAACTGGGAAAATCTTGTGGATGAGGGTGCTTACAAGGTTTTTTATGAAAATGGTGTGAAAGAGTCCATTATGGGGATTGATGTTTCGAAATATCAGGCAAAGATTGATTGGGATAAGGTGAAAGAAGCAGGAGTTGAATATGCGATTATACGATTAGGTTTTCGTGGTATGAATGAAGGAACACTTGAAATTGATCCGATGTATCTTAAACATATGGAAGGTGCAAAAAATGCTGGGATTCCAGTGGGAGTATACTTTTTCTCTCAAGCAATTACCGTAGAAGAAGCTATTGAAGAAGCGAATATGGTATTAGAGTACATAGATGAGTATGATATTACATATCCAATTGTTTTCGATACAGAATATGTGACGTTTTATAATGCGAGAGCAAATAATATTACTAGAGCAGAACGAACGGACATAACCATTGCATTTTGTGAAGCAATAAAGGCAGCGGGTTATAAACCTATGATATATTCAAATACAAAAGGAATGATTATGCATATTGATTTAACTAGGTTAACTGCCTATGACAAGTGGTTTGCATACTATGGAAATAAGATTGCATTTCCATACCAGTTTCAAATGTTACAATACTCTGATACAGGAAAGATACCAGGAATTGAAGGGAACGTAGATCTAAATATAAGCTTTATTGATTATACATTAGAATAATATTTTAGATTTAAAACTTGAATTTACAATAATTACCATATATAATTTATGTATTGACAGATATCTGTTGTGCAATTATATCTGGATACACAAAGGCGTGGTCAATGGACCATGCCTTTTCTTATTTATAAGAAAGAAAAGCATAATACTTTATAGATAAGATGAAAAGAGCTCCACGAAGGATGGAAATAACAAGTTAAGCTGGTTAGTTACTTTGGACGGTAGGTTTGCATAAGAATGACTTTATATAATCTGTGCTACTTACGAAGGTTTTGTAACGAAGGATGTTTCAATAATCCTTGAAGAAAGGAGTGTGTAATGAGAGATATTATTAAAAAAAAGTTGGATTTGATAAATGGCGAGGTAGGTTTTTATTATAAGAATCTAGTAACAAAAGAAACAATTACTTACCACGCAGAAGATACCTTTGAAGCCGCAAGTGTAATTAAAATACCTATCATGATTGAAGTTTTTCGGAAAATTGAAAACAAAGAATTGGATGGAAATGAAATATTTCAAGTTAAGAAGGAAGATAAAGTACCCTCTTGTGGGGCCTTAAGCTATATGCATGATGGGTTAGAGGTAACGTTGAAAGACTTGTGTACCTTAATGATTATCTTAAGCGACAATACTGCTACAAATATGCTGATAAAACGGATGGGGATGCAGAGTACAAATGAGACAATGGAAATTCTCGGATTAACAAAAACGAAACTTAAGCGAATGATGTTTGATAAGAAGCAGGCAGCACTTGGTATTCAAAATTACATAAGCCCAAAGGAGATAGGTACGTTACTTGAAATGATGTATGATGGCATCTTAATCTCCAAAGAGGCTTCAAAGGAAATGATAGCGATATTAGGAAACCAGAGATTAAATGGAAAGATACCTTTTTACATAACGGATGGTACGAAAGTAGCACATAAAACAGGAGAGGATACTGGTGTATCTCATGATGTTGGGATAGTATTTGCAAGAGAACCTTTTATTGTTTGTTTTTGTTCAAATCATGTTAATGTACCAGGCTTTGAACGAGTCATTCAAGAAATAACAAGAGATTTTTTGCATATGCTTAAGTAAGCTAATAGACTGATAGCTGAGATGCTACATCATCTCAGTAGCTAGGAAATTTCCTGTGATAGGAATTAAAAAGTCTGTATAAATAAGGGGGGACATATGATTATAAAAAACATTGAAATAGGAGAGGTATCCATTCCTCTTGTAAGACCATTTAAGACAGCACTTCGTCACGTTAATTATGTAGAGGATATCCTTGTAAGAATAACAGCAGAGGATGGAAGCGTTGGTTACGGTGAAGCTGCACCAACGGCGGTGATAACTGGGGATA
>CAJJLI010000351.1 GCA_905192625.1 uncultured Clostridium sp.
GGTCATAATTCCGATTGTTACAATCATTTTTTTACTCGTTTTATATCATCATAAAATACTGGATGCATTGCATTTAAACGATGAAACCGCAATCGGAATCGGTATTCATGTGGAAGGTATGCGACGTAAATTGCTATTATATTCTGTGATATTAGCAGGAACTGCAACTGCATTTGCCGGAAACATTGGGTTTATCGGTTTGATTGCTCCACATATGGCAAGAAAATTAGTGGGACCATTTCACAGATACTATATGATAATATCCGCATTTATTAGTGTAAATATTATTTTAATAGCAGACTTAGTTGCAAAGAATTTATTTTCTCCAATAGAAATTCCAGTTGGAATTATTGTATCCATATTTGGAGTACCATATTTTATATATTTGATGTTAAAGGAGAACTAATGGAAGCAATAAAAGTTAAAGACCTGACTGTGGCCTATGAAGATAAAGTAATTATAGAGAATATGAATTTATCCATACCCAAAGGAGAAATCTCGATTATTATTGGTGCCAATGGATGTGGAAAATCAACGTTATTAAAAACGATTGCACGGATTTTAAAACCGAAAAAAGGGAATATCTTTATACATGGTAAGAACGTAAAAGAGAGTAAACCTAAGGCACTGGCAAGAGAAATGGCAGTTTTACCTCAAAGTCCAGTGTGCCCAGACGGTCTTACCGTAAAAGAGCTCATTGCATATGGACGATTTCCCCACCAAAAAACCATGGCCGGTTTGTCCATTCACGACAATGAAATGATTGAGTGGGCGATAAAAGAAACTGGGTTAACAGAGTTTGCCGATCGACCAGTGGATAGCTTATCTGGAGGTCAACGACAAAGAGCCTGGATTGCAATGACCTTAGCGCAAGAAACTGATTTGATTTTATTAGATGAACCAACAACTTATCTTGATATGTCGTATCAATTGGAAGTATTACTTTTACTTCAAAAGTTAAATCGAGAGAAGAAAATAACAATCGTGATTGTATTACATGAACTTAATAATGCATGTCGTTTTGCGAATCATATCATTGGACTTAAAAAAGGTAAAGTTGTTTGTGAAGGCAAGCCAAGTGATGTTATTACAACCAAGTCTTTGAGGGAGATCTACGGCATTGATGCAGTATTGCAAATGAGTGAACGTGGAGATTATCCAATTTGTATGGAATTTGAATTGGCGAGATAATGTGATGAAATAAGTTATGAATACATTAGAATATATTCGATTTTAACTAATAAGTAGACAATTCTTATAAATTTCTTATATAATTTTTAATGATATGCTCCTACTTGAAGGAACCATTGTCTGTAAATGGTCCACTACAAGAGAAGCATATCAATCTTTAAGTGTCATATTTTCTTTGTTAATGTTTTAGTATATCTTTATTTTTTTCTTTTATATATAATAGGTTCATCGTATCCAAATGTTCTTTTTCCATTGACTTCCATGGATTCTGACACTTCTAGCATATCATTAGAGAATCGTTCAAACAATGTAAATTTTAGAACAGGAGAAAACATACTAATGCTTCCCCCTTCCCATACATTGTCTTTTAAGGTATAAATCGCTGGAGTAAATTTAAGTGATACCTTTAATTCTTCATAGTTTATCATGCCTAAATTCTGATACGTAAAACTTGATTTATCATAACCATCTGGTATTTCGTAGGATGTTAATTTTATGCCATCATTCTCTTGGGTAAAGAGAAATAGATGTGAGGAGGAATGCGTAATCCCATCAGTTGTATAATAACTTTCTTCAACCATAAATACGCCCTCAAAATCTTGTGGCAAAGCAACGATTTTATCATTACATATAGTATTCACATGTTCAGCAAAAGGAAAGTTTGTAATACCTTTGTTCTGTAGATGGTTAAATTGTTCTGAATTATCGTAATTTCCTGTTAAAATATTAATAAATTCATTTAGTTTACTCATAGAAAATGCCTCCTTCGTATATATTTATTAATCTTTATATTTTAAATAATCTATAATATACTCCTTATTTTTAAATTTGTCACTACCTAAATTTTGTGTTATAAATTTTATAAATGAACAAGATGATTTTAAAAAGTTTTATAACGTTCAGTTTTACAATTGTTAGTGAGAAAATGTAGATGTCAAAGTGAGTTTTATTGATAAAGTGTAAGAAATAGAATTTGTATAATTGAATTTAAAGGGAGCATAAATTATAATTACAATAAAAATCTAGTATAAAAAGATGTTAAGTAGTAAAAAACTAATCTAAATAGGATATGAAACGAAAGAAGGAAAATCGTATGTCATATGCAGTAATTTCTGATATCCATATTGATATAAATAAAGATTGCGAGATTGTTACTCAGTTAATTGAGCATGTGAGTAAATCAGTCGCAAGGGCATTATTGATCGCCGGAGATATTAGCGATGAATATCAAAAAACGATAGAATCAGTTGCAACCATTAAGAAGCAATTAGGGATTCCTGTTTATTATGTACCTGGAAATCATGATATGTGGAGTGAGAATTTTGAAAAGACATCAACCCAGAATATATATGATGCATTTTGTCATGATAGTAACTGCCTGTTACACGGAAGTGTACAGTTAGATGAAGATACCACATTGATAGGAGATATCGGTTGGTATGATTATTCCTTTGGATCCTCTAAATTTTCAATCGAAGAATTTGAACGAATGAACTATCTTGATAGGACTTGGCAGGATAAAATAAGAAATCAATGGACGAATGACAATAAAGCTACGAATGAAAGAGCTCTTAAACGACTTGAAGAACAGTTGCAGCAAGTGAAAACAAAACGTATTATCGTTATGACGCATATGGTTCCAATAGAAGAATTTACTGTTACAAATCCGAATGAAATGTGGCAATATTTTAATGCCTTTATTGGAAGTAAGAAACTACATGAATTATATCGTAAGTACCATGTAACATATGCTATTTGTGGTCATATACATTATCGTAAAAGAATTATAAAAGATGGCATTACTTATCTATGTCCATGCTTGAATTATGCATCAGAATGGGAAGAAAAAGATAGCGGTAAAGAAATTATGAAGGCAATGCAGTGGATTGAATAATTTTAAATTAAAGAACGTGTCTATGGGACGAAAAAACAAATAAGATAAATGAGGCAGTTAACTAGTGCAAGTAGCGTGAAATAGGATAGAAAGTAAAGTAGAATGTTAAAACTCAAATAGAATGTAAGTAGATTGTTACAACTCAAATAGAAAGATTATGACAACTCGAATATAGCAAGTAGATCATGACAATTCGAATTGTAGTATCTAATGGGAATAATACGAAACTAATTGAGAATAATTTACCAATACAATAGTTGTCACAATGCAACTTTTGTAGTATAGTAATTCATATACAAGTTAGCTAAAGCTAACCAAAAAAATAAGAAAGAGCGAAGGTGGATTCATGAGCGTTGTCATTGTTGGTGGACATGAGAGAATGGAAGTTCAATATAAGGATATTTGTAAAAAGTACAAATGTAAGGTTAAAGTATTTACAAAAATGGTAGGTAATCTAAAAAATCAGATTGGAAGCCCAGATTTGGTGATTTTATTTACGTCAACTGCATCACATAAAATGGTATATTGTGCGGTGGCTGAGTCAGAGCGTAAAAATATCGTGGTAGAACGCTCCCATAGTAGTAG
>CAJJLI010000352.1 GCA_905192625.1 uncultured Clostridium sp.
ATAGATATTCAGTAAATCAACTTGTAAATATTGCTAGTGATGACAGAATAAGTGACTACTTATTTGAGGTGATTTCTAAAGATAATGATGTTAAAAAATATAGAATCTCTAACAAAATATCTTCTAAAGATAGAATTGATTCTTTCGTTATGAATGAAACCCAAAAATTAGAAAAACAGAGAAATAAAATATTATCACTTATAAATCCATTTAATGATACTCAATCAGGGAAATTAAAAATTTTATATAGTCAACAAAAAGACTTTATTTTGCCAGAAAAATTTTATACATGGTTTTTCCCTGAAGGAAAAAATCTAGATAATCCGTTTCGAGGGTATCGTTTAACAAATGGAGAAATTGTTGATTATTTTTCAATAATTTTTGAAAGAAAAGGTTTTATGAACTTTGTAAATTTGATGAATAATAGAAATCTCAATGGCGAAGATTCCATTAAAAAGTTTGCTCAAAATAGTAGACTACATAGAGATATTTATCTAAAAGAAGTAGATGATATATTGCTAAATGAAATTTATGAACTTTGGGATAAAGTAAATATTAGTTTAGTTCAATTATATTTAGAGGATGTTTACAGTAATTGCGAAAAATTATCTCTGGAATTTAATATCAATTCTAAAGTGACAGACGGAAATAAGAAAACGATTTTTAAAGAAGTAGTGAATTTAAGTCTAGGACAGAAGGTAGTTGCTATGTTAGATTTCATTCTAGCATATTCAGAATTTACAAATGACAAAAGACCGTTGCTTATAGACCAACCAGAGGATAACTTAGATTCACGATATATTTATAATAATTTAGTTCAGATATTACGAGATGTGAAAAACAAGAGACAGATTATTGTAGCCACACATAATGCTACAATTGTAACAAATGCAATGTCTGATTTAGTTATTTTGATGGAATCCGATGGTGAGCATGGGTGGGTTGAACAGTGTGGATATCCAAGCGAAGATATAATAAAAAAACATATTGTAAATTACCTTGAGGGTGGACAGGAATCTTTTGAACATAAGGTAAAAATATATAAACGTGTAATTGATTTAAATAAATCTTAAAGTTGCATGCCAAATAACTTTCTGAAAAACAAATGTTTTTCAGAAAAATAATTTCAAATATCAAATTTACTAAAAAACCTTACATTGTTAATGTACTGATCCCAAAAAGTTAGACATTATATTTTAAACCAAGGATTGAGTTCTGTATTGCACAGGCTCAGTCCTTTTAGTTTGATTTTAATTCGTTTGTTGTTGTAGTAATCGATGTAGTTGACAATCGCTTCCTCTTTTGATACGTTCTATTCCATAGCGGTCAATCAATCTGATTAAGTACTGAAGATTAGAAATAGTTACCTCATCTCTTTTTTAAAGTTACTTGAAGCTGAGACCTTGTTTTCTGAGACGATAGATTTGGACTTTGTCCTCATAAGTTAATTTCGTAATAAAACACCCCAAAAGTTAGATTTTTCGTGTCTAACTTTTGGGGTGCAGGTCATAAATTGTAGGGTTTTTATTTATAGTAGGAAGATTTCTTGAGTAGTCCTCTCAATTCGATTTTTTGCCAGCTTTATAAAAGTGGTATCTTTTTCAATACCAATAAATTTCCGAGAGAGTTTTTTACATGCGACACCTGTAGTTCCGCTTCCCATAAAGGGATCTAATACAACATCATTTTGTTTTGTGGAGGCTTGCAAGACTCTTTCGATTAGATATAAAGGTTTTTGAGTAGGGTGTTTTCCAAATGTTTTTTCACTTTTAGGTGTTAGAGAACCCTCCCAAACATCTTTCATCTGTTTCCCATTATTTATTTCTTTCATCAGGTCATAATTAAAGAAATATTTATTTCCATTTTGATCTTTTTTAGCCCAAAGAAGAGTTTCAGTACTATGTGTAAAGTTCCTACAGGCAAGATTAGGAGGAGGATTTTTCTTTTGCCAAGTTATATTGTTGATAATTTTAAATCCTTCTTGTTCAAGTGCCATACCGATAGAGTATATATTATGTAGGGTTCCACTAATCCAAATAGTCCCATCGTCAGCTAATATTCTTTTACATCTTCTTATCCAAGATCTGTTAAATTTATGTTTTTCAGCTAAAGTCATTCCGCTGTCCCAATCACCTTTATTAACGGAGACCTGTTTTCCACCAGAATTTGTTGTCCCTCCGTTTGATAGAAAATAAGGAGGATCTGCAATTATACAGTTAATAGATTTAGCTTTAATTTTAGGAATTATTCTTAGAGAATCTCCATGTACTAACATCTTACTATCGTCCACATAGTAAAACTTTTGAGACTTGGGCAAGATATTTCTAAATTCATTCTCAATCAAAATTTGTTACTATTAGTTCCTTTCCAGTCCTATTTTGTGCATTACGGTTTATTAATCGTTTGACATCAACTTCAAATATATTGAAATCAGAGTATAAATTGCGTATAAACTCAGTGTTATGATTAGTGAGAATACAGTATACGCCTTTATCGGATAAACGCTTAAAAACATTAGACAATCGGATGTGTTCTTCTGTACTAAAACCTTCTTTTGTATATGAATCAAAAGATGTTGGGTTTAAAGGAGCGTAAGGAGAATCAAAAAAGACTAAGTCTCCTTCATTTGCGTTTTGCACTGTTGTTTCAAAATCTTGGTGGAATATCTGAACAGACTGTAAGAAATTTGAAATTTGTTCAAGATTCTCTTGATCAAAGATGTTAATTTTCTTTTTCTGATTCGATGGGACATTAAACAAACCATTTGCATTTACTCTATATAGTCCATTGAAACAGGATTTATTCAGATACATAAAGAGAGCACAACGTTCTAAAGAAAACTCTTCGTCTAGTATTAGTTCGTTAAAACGTTCTCTTTTAGCATAGTAGTATCCTTTAGATTTTTCTTTATCATCAAATGAATTATGCTCATCTTGTAAAACAATAAGTAAAGGGATTAATTTGTTTAAATAATCACGTATTGCGATATATGTATCAATTAGTACTCGATTATTATCGCTAATAATTGAATTCTCTGACATTAGTTCAAATAGTACAGCCCCTCCGCCGATAAATGGCTCATAGTAATTATTAAAGTTTAGCGGTAAATATTTCTTAATGTCTGATAGTAGCTGGCGCTTTCCACCAGCCCATTTTACAAAAGGTTGCAATTAAGAACCTCCTTCTTTATTTAAAAGTTAGTAAGTCTATTATATCAGATAATGAAAATAATAGTAATTTTATAAGAAATGATCTATAATAGATCGATTATTGTAAATAATATAATTGGTACGAGGTATATTATTAATGAAACTTAATGAAGCTGAACGAAAGTTAAATAACATTGCAAATATAAAATTTAATCAATTATTTACTGGAAAGGAATTGCAATCGATAATTATTAATAAGGGGAAGACAGGACAATTACTCGAATTAGCCTTAGGAATGAAACTCTCAAATACTAATAGGGACTTTGAGGATGGTGAATTAAAAACAAATAAATGCGATGAAAATGGTAAACCACTTGAAACTATATTTATTACTCAAATTAATAGTATGATTGATAGATTGCTACAAAATGCCCCCTTTGAAGAAACATCATTGTATGAGAAAATTGACAATATTTTATATGTTCCAGTATGTAAAGTTGTTGCCCCCTCAGAATGGT
>CAJJLI010000353.1 GCA_905192625.1 uncultured Clostridium sp.
TTCCATTATATATGAAGATGGATCCATTCATGAGTTTGACGCGGGGCAGTTGGATGATATTCAACCAGGGGTTTTATTATATCCACTATATCAAAGAACGGGAGACGAACGATATAAAAAGGCGCTATATACCTTACTCCCAATTATTAAATACTTTCCCAAGAACAAAGAAGGTGGTTTCTGGCACAAAGAACACTGTCAGGAACAAATGTGGCTAGATGGATTATATATGGCCGGACCAATTTGTGCACAGTTTGCGAAAGATTTTGGAGAAGAAGAGTATTTTGATATTGTAACATTTCAGGCAATGTTAATGGAGAAGAAGACAAAGGATGAAAAAACTGGACTTTGGTATCACGCTTGGGATGCGATTCATGAGAGACCATGGGCGGATAAAGTAACGGGACTTTCACCGGAATTTTGGGGTCGTTCCATTGGTTGGGTCCCAGTAGCAATCTTAGAGGAACTAGATTTTATACCAGAAAATCATAAAGATAGAAATGAACTGATACGAATGACAGTAGATCTTTTAGTTGCTGTTTGTAGATACCAAGATGAAGAAAGTGGACTTTGGTATCAAGTTGTTGATAAAGGCGGTATGGAAGGGAACTGGTTAGAATCTTCTTGTACTTGTTTATTTACAGCCGCTATATGTAAGGCAGTAAGAGAAGGATTTTTGGATTCGTCTTATCTAGAACAAGCGAGAAAAGGATATCGTGGAATAATCAATCGTTTAAAGTACAATGGAGAAGGTGCGATTATTGATAACATTTGCGTTGGAACGGGTGTAGGTAGTTATGAGCATTATTGCAATCGTCCAACCAGTGAAAATGATTTGCATGGCGCAGGTGCATTCCTTATTATGTGTACAGAAGTTGAGAAAACGTTATAATTTCAATCTGTTGCACAGGAAAAGGGTAGACAATTTCTAATTTTTGTTGTGCAACAAGGGAGTGTTGTAAAATAGGCTGTTTCATTTAGTGAAACACTATTTTACAGCAGTTCCTTATTTGTGATTTTGAATTTTTTTCAAGTGTCAAAAATACCATTACGCTTTCTAAATTGGATAATAATATATATACAATCATTATTCATGAAAAAATAGATTTTATGATAGAACTATCTAATATCAATAGTAAGTCACGGCACCGTCCTGACCAATAATAATTCATTCTCTAGGCTTAGTGCCATCTTGTTTCGATATATATGGAGTTTTGACACTGGAATTAAATATAAATTTATTTATGAAAGGGATATATAAAATGATAAATGAAATAAATGGAAAGAAAATAAATGCATTTGTAGAAGAGTTTTATAGTAATCATGAAAATGTTCGATTTAATAAATGGAACTACGAAGATGGATGTATTCTTATGGCTGCAATCCAGCTGTATGAAGCAACAGGAAAGAATTTATACCGTGATTTTATCGTTTCTTACATAGATAAATATGTCGAAGAAGATGGTACGATAAAACATTTTAAGCTAGAAGACTACAATCTAGATAACATAGCACCGGGTAGAGCTATAATTTTTGCGTATGAACAAACTGGAAATGAAAAGTTTTATAAGGCAGTGGAGATTTTAGTTCGTCAGCTTTGTGAACAGCCAAGAACGGCATCGGGAAACTTTTGGCATAAAAAGATATATCCGAACCAAGTATGGTTGGATGGCTTATATATGGCTCAACCATTTTATGTGGCATGGGAAACCAAGTATGGGAAAAAGGAACATTATCAAGATATCGTAAAACAGTTTATTAATGTTAGAAAGCACATGTTTGACGATGGGAGCCAGTTACATTATCATGGTTGGGATGAATCGGAAGAAGTGTTTTGGGCGCAAAAACCAGGTGGTTGCTCGAAGAATTTTTGGTTGCGTGCTACTGCATGGTATCAGATGGCAATCATAGATACGATGGAGGAGATGTCAAAAGCAATTTATGAGAATTATCGTACCTTGGGTGATTTATTTAAAGAATCATTGAAGGGGCTGTTACAGTATCAAGATAAGGAAAGTAATTTGTTTTATCAGTTAATCGCACTTCCTGAACAAGAGGGGAATTATCTTGAGACATCAGGGTCGGCAATGATTGCAGCAGCAATATTTAAAGCATGTAGAATGAAAGTTATATTACCAGAAAAATATGAAAAAGTGGCAGAGAACATTCTTAATAGCTTGATAGAAAGAAAATTAGTAATTAAGGATGGAACATACATATTAAACGATATCAATGCGGTATCTGGGCTTGGACCAAAGGATAATTTAAGGAGAGATGGAAGTGTTTCATATTATCTTTCTGAACCTATAGTTTCCAATGATAATAAAGGAATAGCGGCATTTTTTATGGCTTATGCACAGTATCTAAAATTAAATCAGACCAAATAGGTTGACTATATTTATCATTATAAGCGGCATATGTACTATGAAGCAGTATATGCACTGAGAGATATCATATGCACTAAGAGATAGTATATGTACTGGAAGATAGCGTATGTACTAAGAGGCAGCTTATGTACAAAAAGTGGTATATACACTGGTAGAGAGTATGTGAACTGAGAGTAGCATATGCACTGGGAGTAGCATATGCACTGGGAGGCAGTATATGAACTGAGAGCAGCATATACACTGGAAAATAGAATATATATTGAGACCGTATACGTATGAAAAATATTATCGTATTTGAGTTAGTTTAAATGATAGATTCAATCTTTTTATAAGAAAGGGGAAAAACATTGGAATTTCAAATATTATTAACAACTGCAAGAAGCGTTGTAATTGAATTACAAGATAAAGCTTGTTATCATACAGAGGAATATAAGATTATTTGTAACGGAGAGGAGGTTATGACCTCCAATAAAGTAGTGGAAACATTATATGGATTGTCACCAGATACGGATTATACCTTAAGTATTCATCAGGGTGATAAACCTTCGGCAGAGGTTAAAGTACATACAAATGAAGAATTTGTAACACTAAATGTAAAAGATTTTAGAGCGAAAGGAGATGGTATATCCGATGATACGTTGTTCTTACAAGCTGCTATTTTGAGTTGTCCAAAGAATAGTAGGGTATTGGTACCAAAGGGAACTTATAAATTTACGAATTTATTCTTGAAGAGTAATATGATATTAGAATTAGAAGAAGGAGCAGTTCTCTCTGCATTTACAGATAAAACGAAACTTCCTGTACTTCCAGGAAGAGTGGAGAGCTATGACGAGCGTTCGGAATATTTATTAGCTTCATGGGAAGGAAATCCTTTGGACAGTTTTGCATCATTAATTACAGGGATTGAAGTAGAGAATGTTTTAATTTGCGGAAAGGGAACCATAGATGGATGTGCTGATTTTGATAATTGGTGGAATACTGAAAAAAGAAAAAAAGATCCAGCACGTCCTAAGATGCTCTTTCTAAACAATTGTAAAAATGTTACACTACAAGGAGTGATAATTACAAATTCCCCAGCTTGGAATTTACACCCTTTCTTTTCTAAAAGTATACGTTTTTACGATATTACAATTCTATCACCTTCAAAATCTCATAATACAGACGGCATTGATCCAGAATCTTGCGCTGATGTAGAAATTGTAGGAGTATATTTTTCAGTGGGTGATGATTGCATTGCAATTAAGTCTGGTAAAATTTATATGGGCAA
>CAJJLI010000354.1 GCA_905192625.1 uncultured Clostridium sp.
CATCCACTTGACTACCATTAAAGCCTGAATCCTTATGAGCCTCATAATAAGATGCATAACTGCCTTCTTTACTAGCAGTAAAGTTAGAATCATAAATTGCAGCTCCATTGGTAACAACTTTATATGTACCTGTGCCTTTTGTGTAAAAAATAAGCACAATTATCGCAACAAATAATATTCCAAAAAACTTTCGCTTTTTATTTACTTTTTTCATATTTTTCACTCTCAACAAAGCAAAAATCCCCTTTCTCCTTTATTTTTTAAACAAATTGCACATATTTTTAAAATATTTTTTATGTTTATAAGCAGATTATACACAATATTCCCAAGATTTAACATTGTGTTTTTTGTTCATTACATTGCGTTTATTGTGTTTTCAATAAATTCACGATACTAATTTCTTATTATTTTGATTGCACAAGATACGCAATTCTATTAAACATAAACTTCTGTATAATAAACATAAATTAAAGAAACAATCATTGGGTTATTAATCATCAGCTTTCATATTTGGCTAATTACCAGTGATGATACTTAATGTACATTTATTAAAGGAGGTTTAAACATGTCAAAAGTTACTTTAAAGGTCGACGGGTTACGTTGTGAAATGTCAAACGGTATTCTCTCCCTTGTCTGGAAAGAAGATGCCAGCTTAGAGTCTCTTAAAAAAGATGGAGTCGAATTAATTGCGGAATTATCCGGAACAAGTAAAGATTCCAACGCCAAACGTACCTTTTATGTAGACTATCATGCAATTGCAAAATTTCGTAAAATGCATGTCAGCCGACTTGATGTAATCGAACAAACTGAGGATACGGTACATATTTCTTATGTTGATACGCAAGGTCTTCTTTATATTGAATATCACATCATTTTAAAAGCAGGTGAAAGTGGTTTTTATTCATATGTTATAGGTGCCAATCAGACAGATTCTGAACTTGATCTTGCAGAATTTCGCTGTGTATATCGTTTTGGCAATCGTATCTTTGATCATGCTTGTACCAGTGAGCGAATTGGCCTTCAACCAACACACAAATACATGGAGCAATTCGAATGCTTACAAGATGAAACCTACCGCCTTCCAGACGGTGAAAAATACACCAATGGCGATGTATATTCCAAGTATGATTATGCGGGATATTTTGGTAATAACCCAGCTTGGGGACATTTCGGCCACGGCTTTGGGTTCTTTGTAATTCCAGTCTCTACCGAATACTATCCTGGTGGTCCTATGAAACAAGAATTGTTGGTTCATTATGATGGTATTGTTCTTAATTACTTTACCGGTTCTCACTTTGGTACTGGATCATTTCACGTTCCAGTTGGCTGGAAAAAATTCTATGGTCCTTTCTACCTTTATATCAATTCAGGTGACGATGGAGAAGAACTATACAAAGATGCATTGAAAAAGGCAGAGGAAGAAAAAAAGAAATGGCCTTATTCATGGGTTGAACATCCTCTATATCCTATCAATCGTTCTGAAGTAACTGGAACACTCACCTTTTCGAATGGCGTTCCTTGTACGAATACCACCGTAATCTTATGCAAAAGTGGACGATGCATCGATCAACAATCCTCTGATTATATTTTTTACAGCACCACCGATCATAAGGGTAAGTTTTCAATTCCAAATGTCCGTTTTGATGACTATCTTTTATATGCATATCAAACAGGAGGTTCCATTGTTGAGGAACTATCCATCCCTGATATCCATATTAACTCTTCCTGCACTGACTTGGGAAATCTAAGCTTTCCACTCTCTAATAAAAAGCTCGTATGGCAGTTAGGCAAAGCTACAAGAACTTGTGAAGGATTTAAATACGCTGGGGAGCTAAGAAACTATAAATGGTTACAAAAGACTCCTGCAAACTTGGATTTTACAATTGGTGTTGATAAGGAGCAGGAAGATTGGTACTTTGCGCAAGTTGCGCCGGGACGCTGGAACATTCATTTTACAATGGATGAAGTACCAACTAGCACTTATCACCTTACAATTGCTCTTGCAGGCATATGTAAGAATAATATGACCGCGAAAGCAGAACCTTACTTCCCTGTGTATTTGAATGATACCTTAATAAAAGAAGCTGTCCTAATTAATGATTCCTCTGTTTATCGTAGTGCAACAAAAAACGGAAGATACCGTAAAATAAGCATCTCAATTCCATCGACGCTATTAAAACAAGGAAAAAATACAATTTCTTTTATCAATGATTCTTATATGGCCATGTATGATACGGTTTTATTTGAGCAGGAAGTTTAAGTTTTAATTTTAATATTGCAAAATACAGCCTTGTGTATGATGGAATTACTAATTCCCCCTTATTCACAGGGCTGTATATGTCTTCTTAACTTAATAAACTTGAGCCTAAGTCCTAAACTACAATTAACGTTTTCGAATGTATTTATTTCAACATTCGAAAACGTATTTTAAATTAAAAATCTCTATTTAGTTCTCGTCATATATTAAGCTCAAACTTCCAGTAAAAACTATACAAACTTAATAAATTCAGCCGATGCAATATATTAACTACCATGATTAAATCTTTTACATTAACGTGACTTATTAAATCCATTCCTTTGGTAAGTATGTAGAGGTTTTCTTAATCATATCCTTTAGTAATATTTCTGCATCTTCTTTATTACATTTTGCTTTCACCAATGGGTCATTTAAAAATGCCTTTAGCGCCTTATCAAAACTTCTTTCTATTGCTGCATCTAAGATATCCTCGTGATTCTCTACATGTGGTAGAATTAAGTTTAAGATATCCTCAGGCAATTCTCCTGCAATTAATGGTTTAATACTATCCCTTGAGAATACCGCATTGGTTTCTACAATTGCTGTCTTTGGTAAATTCGGAATCTGCCCTCCTGTATTTGGAATATTAACATTGCTTACAATGCGGTCCAAACCACATAAAGCCTTGATTAACTGCACTCCTTCTTCTCCAGATGGTTTTAACTCAATCTCATCCTCATTCTTAACTAAGCGTTCACTCTTTTCTAAACGTTTCTTTAAATCGTCTTTTCTACTGTCAACCGTTGTTAATTTAAATCCCCAACTTGCAACGGTTTCAGGATCTTTTAAGTACTCATCTCCAGGCATAAACTCTGCTAAATGTCGATCCCCTGCGGCTGCAATCAATCCATATCTACGGAAGAGATCAAATTTCACGCGATTTTTCGTTTCAAAGGACGCATTCATCCAATGTTCCTCATCTTTTATAAATCCATCTTCAAAGTGTTTATCAATGTATGCTTTATATACTGGGAATAAATCGATCCCTTGATAAGAAGCTTCGTTAAACCATGTAAAATGGTTGATTCCAAGCACATTCACATGGATTTCATTTCTCTGAATGTCTGTAAGTTCAAGCATTTCTTCGCTTATATTCTTTAAAAGCTTTTGCGTACCAAATACTTCATGACAGCAACCAAATGCCTTAATCTGTGGGAATACGCGGTATAATGTTTTTACACACAAGGACATTGGATTGGTATAATTAATAACCCAAGCATCCGGTGAATACTCCTTAATTGCTTCTGCAATTACTGTATACATTGGAATCGTACGCAATGCACGAACCAATCCACCAGGTCCTGCCGTATCACCAACGGACTGCCATAGATTGTATTTTTCTGGTTCGTGT
>CAJJLI010000355.1 GCA_905192625.1 uncultured Clostridium sp.
AATCATTATTTGAACTTAATTTGAAAAAAAGAAACTTAAATAATTTAGAATGTATATATGTTATAAAACAAGTAACTAAAATTAAGATATAAAAATACAGCATATCCCCGTAAAGAATAGTTGTATTATAGTGTTTCCATGCTATATATTCACCCAATCCCATTATAACAAATGTAAAAGTAGTAGTATATAATGTAAATATTTTAATTTTTACAAATAAATAATTGATTAATGAAATTAATAAGGATACTGAAGGTATAACAAAAGCATATGCTCCAAAACCATTCCAACTAGTTTTATTTAATATTTCAGTTTTTATACCTCCAATAAGCAAATACGCGTAGAAGGCTACCTGTAAAGATATATAGATTAAAATTACAACCAACCAATAAGGATTTTTTTTCAAAGTATCAATTCCTTTCATAGCAAAATATAATGTTACATTAGCACTATATACGTTAAAATCTACATCGAACTTACCAATGCTCTGGTTAGAGATTACCACATGTCCTTGCTTTTATCAAAACATTTCTATATGACATTACTACAATATATCTGTTAATTTCATCTTGTTTTTTTATTGTGGCAATGTCATTAGGCAGGATATTTGATTCTGAATTTTTTTACTTCGGTATTGTATTTGCACCTTTAGTAAAATATACATTGCAATTTAGCGAGCTAGTGGTAATTTTAGGCTTTACTACTAGATAATAATCCCCCTTAGCTAAGGAACTTGTAATTCTAGAAAACGTTGTATTATCTGCATCATCATTTTGAGCGATAACAATAAAGCTTTGATCATATAGTGTAATTACAGAATCTTGATCACCCACAAGCTTTGCTGTACAAAAAGTATATGTACCTGCAGTATTTGCTTGAAACTTATAAACAGCATAATTTCCTAATGTTTTAATCTGAGCAGTCTTTCTGTACCAATTAGTGGTAATATCTTCAGACTTAATTGTATCAAAACTTTCTTTATATTTAAATGCTGTAGAAAAATTAGCTCCCCTTATATCTGCAAACGATATACTTGTATTTAATCTATCAGGAGCATAATATGTAGTATGGTACTTATGATATTGCTTTATTTTTATAGCACTTTCATATTCTTCATTAAATACAAACCATTCATCACCATTTCCTCGTATTGCCCTATACGCAAGATTTGGATGATCATAATAATACCCCCTCTGATAATTAACAGACCAAAGTCTTGATGTTCCACTTTTATATCCATTTACGTAAAAGTAGAAATTATATTCCTTTTCTGCTACTATGTAAGAAGGAAAGGCTGTACCAATAGCATATGATTTTTCATTTTCTGAATCCATAAAACGTGTGTCTAAATAAGCAAAAGGTAAATTTGTTCTCCAAAAATCAGGTAATTCCATCAGCCACGCTGTTCCATCTCCTGGTATGGTGGAATCCGCACCATAATTGTAAAATAATGCTTCTATTTCTATAGCTTCATTATTATCGATTATTAAATTACTAAGGCGTTCTTCATCCCATTTAAACCTAATATTCATTGCTCTACGAAGATCTGAATCTTCATTACTTCCTGATAAACCTGGCGATGCAACTGTAAAGTTTGGCCACCAAAAATATGTATTCATATCCAAGTTATCACTAAAACGTGCTTTCAATTTTCCACGATCTTGTCTATCTCCCTTTTGTGGATTAAATGGAATTCCGGTCACTTGATATGGATTTATGGGTCCCACAGTATCAGGAAACGATGGACCACCTTTAGGAAACGTATTTGTAACAAGTGTATCGGAAGCTGCAAATAATTCCTCATTATCCGATGGCGCTTCCGATGATGCTATATTTTTTTTAAAGGCTGTTGCACTTTCCATTTCATCAATAGTTATCATTTTTTTAATTGATATACTATCTTTTGCATATAATTGCTTAGCTTCATCTAGTTCAATTTCTGAACCAAAGTAGTCAATTTTTTTTATCAAAATAGTGTCCGTATTAATTTTGTAGTCCTCTGAAATCTTTGCCTCATTTTTTACACTATTGATATCATTTTCTAAAGTACTGATTATCGTATTTTTGAAGTCTTTAAATGACTTGTTATCTGTGTTTTTAATACCAAACGTAATAACTTCATTATTATATTCATAAGTCCCAGTGATATAGCTAGGCGCTAAATCTCCAGCAAATTCTGTACATGTATCAATGTCTACTTCTTGAGTATAAAAAACCTCAAATTTCAAATCGTCATTTTTATCATAATCGTTGCTGACGTTTGAATTTATTTCATTAGCAAAAGCATAAATGTTTACATTTGTAGTTCTTACCAACATAGCACTTAGTATTAGTGTTATTAAATAATATTTTATTTTTTTCACTGAATTAACCCCTTTCTTAATTAAAAACATAAAATTCTCTTATAAGTATCTTTTGTTTGATTAATCCATATTAACCACCCCCGTTACTTTATTATACATTTTTTTTCATTTTTTTCTCATTTTATCGAAAACAATATATATTAATAGCGAAATTCATTGCTTATATGTTTTTTTCTTTATAATACATGTGTAATTTACTATAATTAATCACAATCAAAAATGTAATAAGTGAATAAAGCGAATTAAAAACTATTATTTTTAAAAATGAAGTGAACCCATTTTTGTAGACAAAAATCTAACATAAATGGAAATTTATGAAAAAAGCAAATAGCAAAAAACATTACGTTACTCCTAGCGATGTGCAAAAATGGGCTGTTGCCTATCGCAAACATAGCATGGAAGGGTTTGAAAAAATACCTGCTGATACAACTCTTATTTTCCATTCGGATCAGGGATGGTAGTATCAGCATACGCAATACCAATAATGGAAGATTTCTTTGAATTATTAAAATCAGAACTTCTATATTTAAGAGAGTTCAGTTCCATGGCAGAATTTAGAATTGAATTAGAAAAAAAATTATATTTTATAATAACAAGCGAATTAAGAGCAAACTAAAAGGTCTGAGTCCTGTACAATACAGAATTCAATCCTCGTTAGTTGCTTAATAATTAATGTCTAACTTTTTGGGATCAGATCAAATCCCCCCATATTAGCAAATATAAACTCAATAAAAGAGCGATTCCCCATTTACATTTCATGTATGATTAGAGTGTCAAACAGACAACAAGAATAGGCAAATTAAGAGATGCTTTCATATTCCCCACCTGGATATAGGGTCGATGAATACAATCTTTTTATCTGTGGGATTGGCACCCCAGATGGCTTATCACTTAAATCATAATCTGTACCAGAAAAAATATAAGCACGCTCTGGAGTATAAACGATAACCTCTTCTTTATTTCTGCCAAACAAATCTCCATGAATCACATACCCATCCACTGGAAATTCGACTTTTGTATTCCCTTCTCCATCATAGAGTGCAGGGTTTACTCCTCCGCCTCTACGATATGCTAAAATATAATCTTCTCCATCACCGTTCCAATTGCTTAGAGTATCAACAATCGTAAGCCATCCTTTTGTTTTTCTATCTTCTTTCCAGACTTCCATTCCGTTAGAATCTATTAAGAACATTCCATCTTTGCCATTCCATTGTCCCTTATGTCCATCACCTCGAACAATTCGATCAAGCCCTGCAATCATTAAGCCAGGTTCATCTTTTTTA
>CAJJLI010000356.1 GCA_905192625.1 uncultured Clostridium sp.
ACCAGTAATCATGTTTTTAACATAGTCAGCATGGCCTGGGCAGTCAACGTGTGCGTAGTGACGAGCCTTTGATTCATACTCAACGTGAGAAGTGGAGATAGTGATACCTCTTTCTCTTTCTTCTGGAGCTTTATCGATCATATCGAAAGCAACTGCTTGTCCAGTTCCTAATCTAACATTAAGTGTTTTTGTGATAGCTGCTGTTAATGTAGTCTTACCATGATCTACGTGACCGATTGTACCGATGTTACAATGTGGTTTGTTTCTTTCAAACTTAGCTTTAGCCATTTTAAAACGTCCTCCTTTAATTTCGCTCCATGAGCGCATAATTAATCTTTATAATTGATATCATTCATTCTATATGAAATGATATACCTGTGCAGTGTTGAAACTTAAGTAAACTAAACGAAAATGCTAACAAACTGCACCTGCTATCTGCACAAAGGCAGATTAAGCGCCTTATAGCCCAATTATATTTCATAAGTAAAATATTTTCAAGCTAAAAATAAGGATTTTACTATTTTTTTATTAAGGAGTTACTATAATTCACTATCGTTCCTTATAGTAACCCATAATAAGTTTATTATTACCAAAAAAGTAATGTTTTATCTTTATTTATTTGCAAGTATTTTTTCTTGAACGCTCTTTGGAACTTGTTCATAAGTGGAGAAGAACATGGAGTAAGCTCCACGACCCTGTGTCTTAGAACGAAGTGTTGTTGCGTATCCGAACATTTCAGATAGTGGAACGAAACCACGAATTAACTTGCTTCCGTTGATATCTTCAGATCCTTCGATACGACCACGACGGGAACTAATGTCACCGATAACATCACCCATATAATCTTCTGGAACAGTTACTTCAACTCTCATGATAGGCTCAAGTAATACAGCGCCTGCTTTATGCATTGCATCCTTAAATGCCATAGAACCAGCAATTTTAAATGCCATTTCATTGGAATCGACATCATGGTAAGAACCGTCATAACAGTCAGCGCTAACACCAAGAACTGGATATCCACCTAGAATACCGCTCTTCATAGCTTCTTCAATACCATTTTGAACAGCTGGGATATATTCCTTAGGAATAGCACCACCAACTACAGAGTTCTTAAATTCGAATGTCTTTTCACCATTAACATCCATTGGAGCAAAACGTACTTTACAGTGACCATATTGACCACGACCACCAGATTGTTTTGCGTATTTACTATCGATATCAACTTCTTTAGTAATACCTTCTTTGTATGCTACCTGTGGAGCACCAACGTTAGCTTCTACTTTAAATTCACGTAACAAACGATCTACGATAATTTCAAGGTGAAGTTCACCCATACCAGCGATGATTGTTTGACCAGTTTCAGTATTAGTAGATACACGGAAAGTAGGATCTTCTTCTGCAAGTTTAGCTAAAGCTTCACCCATCTTATCCTGTCCAGCCTTAGTTTTAGGCTCGATAGCGATATCGATAACTGGTTCTGGGAATTCCATAGACTCTAAGATAACAGGAGCCTTCTCATCACAGATTGTATCACCAGTTGTTGTAAATTTAAGACCAACAGCTGCAGCAATATCACCAGCGTAAACTCTTTCAAGTTCTTCTCTCTTGTTTGCATGCATCTGAAGGATACGTCCTACACGTTCTTTTTTGCCTTTTGTTGCATTTAATACATAAGAACCTGAATTTAAGGAACCAGAGTAAACTCTGAAGAATGCAAGCTTACCAACGAATGGGTCAGCCATAATCTTAAATGCTAATGCAGCAAATGGTTCATCATCAGAAGATGCTCTATGAACTTCATTACCATCTTCATCTACACCTTTGATATCAGCGATATCTGTAGGAGCTGGCATGTATTCAATAACTGCATCTAATAATTTCTGAATACCTTTATTTCTATAAGCAGTACCGCAAAGTACTGGAATAATAGATACATTGATTGTTGCTTTTCTAAGAGCTTTTTTAAGTTCTTCATTAGAAGGTTCAGTTCCTTCTAAGTATTTTTCAAGCAATTCATCATCTGTTTCACAGATAGATTCAATCATAGCTGCTCTATATTCTTCTGCTTGATCTCTTAAATCATCAGGGATTTCAGTAACTTCGATACTGTCGCCCTTATCATCAAGATAATTGTAAGCTTTCATTTCGAAAAGATCGATGATACCCTTAAATGTATCCTCTTTACCAATTGGTATTTGGATAGGCACTGGGTTTTTACCTAATCTATTTCTAATCATGTTTACTACGTTAAAGAAGTTTGCACCAGAAATGTCCATTTTGTTAACAAATGCCATTCTAGGTACGTTATACTTATCAGCCTGGCGCCATACAGTTTCAGACTGTGGTTCAACACCATTCTTAGCGCAAAAAACACCAACCGCACTATCAAGTACACGTAATGAACGCTCAACTTCAACAGTAAAATCTACGTGGCCAGGAGTATCAATGATATTGATACGGTTCTCTAAAGCACCAGGTAATTTCTTGTGTTCAAATTCTTGTGTCCAGTGACATGTCGTTGCGGCGGAAGTGATTGTGATACCTCTTTCTTGTTCCTGCTCCATCCAGTCCATTGTAGCAGTTCCTTCATGAGTATCACCAATTTTGTAGTTAACACCAGTATAATATAAGATACGCTCTGTAAGCGTTGTCTTACCAGCATCGATATGAGCCATGATACCAATGTTTCTTGTTCTCTCTAAAGGATATTGTCTTCCAGCCAAGGATTTTTCCTCCTTATTCATAATGAAAAATCATTTTTATAAACAATTTATTCAAATCTATTAACGACTACATGTTAAGTTTACTTAACCAAAAGGATTTGACCGTATTACACAACTCAAACCCTAAAAGATATTACATTTTACCAAAGGTAGTGTACAAATGCATATGTGCCATTGCACTAGCATTTGCTTACACAGTCTTTGATATTTATAAATGTCAACAAGCATTTGCAAACTTTTTGAAGCGAAAGCAAAAACATTCGCCTACAAGTTTCTTGCAGATTACCAGCGGTAATGTGCGAAAGCAAAAGCATTCGCCTACAAGTTTCTCGCAGATTACCAGCGGTAATGTGCGAAAGCTTTGTTTGCTTCTGCCATTTTGTGCATATCTTCTTTTCTCTTTACAGCGGAACCAGTGTTAGCAGCTGCATCAAGGATTTCTCCTGCAAGTCTGTCAACCATAGTCTTTTCGCCTCTTTTACGAGAAAACATAGTTAACCAACGAAGACCTAATGCCTGTCTTCTATCTGGTCTTACTTCGATTGGTACCTGGTATGTTGCACCACCGATACGACGTGCTTTTACTTCAAGTACAGGCATGATATTATTTAATGCCTCTTCAAAAACGTCCATTGCTTCTTTACCGGACTTTTCTGCTACTTTCTCAAATGCGCCGTATACGATTTTTTGTGCAGTACCCTTCTTACCATCTAACATAATGTTATTGATTAACTTAGTAACAGTCTTATTATTGTAAATAGGATCTGCTAATACATCTCTTTTTTGTATATGTCCTTTACGTGGCACGTTGCTTCCCTCCTTAATATCGATTGTTTTTGACAATCATTAATTCTACGGTACTCACCAGACACCGGTCCTTGAAGTTCATGATGACCTGCAGATTAACGAGAAGTTCCTC
>CAJJLI010000357.1 GCA_905192625.1 uncultured Clostridium sp.
TGATACGGGAAGTGAAGTATATGAGTATACTACTCAACCAAAAATTTTCTAGCAAGAAATAATGAGGGAAAATTCTAATAAACTTCATAATCATGTTGGTACGAAGCACGAACAAAAGACTATTGATTTAATTTCAATGGTACCAGAAGGTAAAAATTTCCGAGCGTTACCTGAACCGTATAACACGATGTTCAAATACAATGAAGCATTGACTCGTTACCACAGTAAAAAACCTTCATTGACTATAAATACAGGTCATCGATCACATTTTCATTACAAATGGAATCGAATTCCAACGGTTCGCGAAAGTGCTAGGTTACAGAGTTTTCCAGATGATTTTGTTTTTTATGGGAATAAGTCTCAGCAGTACCGACAAGTTGGTAATGCAGTACCACCCTTGTTGGGGAAAGCTGTTGGACTTAAAGTCAAGGAATTACTAGAGAAAGAGAGCTAGAACTTGTCAAAATTAAAATACTTAGATCTATTTTCAGGTGCTGGAGGGCTATCAGAGGGCTTTTTACAAACTGGTCAGTTTAAAGAGGTGGCGGCAGTAGAGTGGTTAGAACCTCAGGTTAAAACTCTGAGAAATAGATTAAAGAATAAATGGAATTATGATGATGCAGATGATTCAGTCTTACATTTTGATATTCAACGTGAAGAGGAATTGTTTGCTGGTTGGAATGATAACAAATTTGGGAAGTCCCCTGGGCTAGATTATTTTGTAAATAAATCTAATGGTATAGATATTGTACTTGGTGGTCCCCCATGTCAGGCATATTCTATTGCAGGTAGAGTTAGAGATGAAAATGGTATGCACGATGATTATCGTAATTATTTGTTTGAACATTATTTAAATATTGTAAAACGTTATAAACCAATGGTATTCGTTTTTGAAAATGTTCCTGGACTTTTAAGTGCCAAGCCTGGTGGAGTAGCTGTAACTGAATTGATAAAAGAAGGTTTTGATCAAATTGGTTATGAAATTATAGATGATTTAAAAAAGGCTATTGTAAATGCTAGCGACTACGGGGTACCACAAAACAGAAAAAGAGTTATTCTTCTTGGAGTTAATAAGGAAAAGTTTAAAGATTGTAACATTCAAGATATTCTAAACGATTTTTATAAAGTGATGCTACCTTCAAATAAAGTAAAGAAACCAGTAACTGTATATGAAGCTATTGGTGATTTACAAAAGTTCAAGCCAATATTTGAGGATAAGGCACATGAAAAGAAGGATGTATATTTTCCAATAGAATCTTCTGGAGTGATTGTTTCTGATCACGTTCCAAGATACCAAAATGTAAGGGATATGAAGATTTTTCAATTACTAGCTAAGGATCTAGAAGATGGTACTGAGAAATACACTCAGAGTTCTGCATTAACCAAGTTATATGAAGAACATGTTGGTTCCTCGTCGCAAATTCATAGATACCATGTGTTAAGACCTGACATTCCGAGTACAACAATTATTGCTCATCTGCACAAAGATGGAAATCGTTTCATTCATTTTGATTCAAAACAAGCTAGAACTATTACAGTAAGGGAGGCTGCAAGATTGCAGAGTTTTCCTGATGATTTTGAATTTTTAGGTTCTAGAGGAGCTCAATATCAGATGATTGGAAATGCAGTTCCTCCATTATTGGCGAAAGTTCTCGGCAATAGCGTAAAAGAGTTTGTAAAAAAATATCAATCATAATATAATACAATTAGCGAATAAAATGTTTGGAGAATTTATGATTAAGTATCACTTTACAAATGATTTACGAATTTACGAACTTAAACAGAACTTAATTTCAGCTGCTAATTATGCGAAATATAAAAAATGGAACCATCCTAGCCAGTTAGAATGGCAAGCTAAAAACGGATGGCTTCCTGTTTATAATCTTTATTTTGGATTAGAGAAAGACTCAAATAATACTAATTTGATCCTAAATAATCAAATAGAGTATGTCATAGGTCAATTTATCAAGAAATTTCAATATCCAAATCCAAAACGTGAACGTAGTGGAGCATTCGATACTCAAATTAGTGAAGGTTATTGCATTGCTCCTCTCAGAATTCTTTTAAAAGTTTTGTATTATAATCAATTTTTAAATATAGTTTCAGAGATCACAATTAGTCATTTTAAAAACTATATTCTTGCTGAAGACGATGTAATTAAAAACAACAAATCAATCCCTGAAATTCTAGAATTGATTAATGATGATAGTAATCCGGAACAATTTTCAAAAGAAGTTGAGATTACTGGTGGAGATGAAAAACGATTTGTAAAACAATTGCTATCTGTTTTAGAAACAATTGGCTTTATAAAAATCAGTAAAACTGGTGTAATGGAGTTGCAAATTGATGATTTATCAAGATCAACAAGGGATATCTTTTTTGATATTGTCACTGCAGACGAAGATTTGTATTGGACAGCTACTGATCTAGGTGTAGATAAAGATCCAGTAGCATCTTATATAGAATACATTAATACATTTGAACACTCATTAAGTGAAGATATTTTGAATAGTGGTGCTGATATATTTCATGTCCCTGAGTGTGAAAAAAGGCCTAGTTATGTCCAAGAAATTCATTTTGGTGCACCTGGTACTGGAAAAAGTCATGGAATTTCAGAGATAGTGAGAGAAAGTTACTCGGATTACTCCGATGAAAAAGGGAATCCTTTTGTTCTTCGAACTACGATCCACAGCGAATATAGTTATTATGATTTTATTGGTAGTATATTGCCAGAGTCAAAAGATGGAGAAATTTCTTATCAATTTGTCCCAGGTATATTCACTAAATCTTTGGAAAGAGCTTTGGGATACCCGGATAATGATATTTTCTTGATTATAGAAGAAATGTCTCGAGGGAATATCGCATCTATATTTGGCGATACGTTCCAATTGTTAGATAGGAATGAAAATGGTGAGAGTGCATATCTTATTGATAATTCGCTAATTTCTAATTATCTGCAAAATAAAAGGTTGATACCAAATGATGTAGATAAGGTATGTATACCTAGTAATCTTCATATAATCGGAACAGTCAACACTAGTGATCAAAATGTTAATGTAATTGATACTGCATTTAAACGAAGATTTAATTTTGTTTATAAAAATGTTGAACCAGGATATGATAAGAGTGGAAATCTATTAAATTCATTTACATTTAAAATTGGTACAGAAGAATATGAATGGAATTGTTTCTATAAGTCATTAAATAAGTTTATTGTAGAAGAACTAGAACTATCGGATGACAAGCAAATTGGTCAATTTTTTGTAAAGGTTTACGGTGGTTCAGATTCGTTTACAATTATCAAAAACAAAGTTTTGCATTATCTTTGGGAAGATATCCAGAAGGCATCCTTAAAAGACATTAAATTATTTAATAGTGATATAAAATCATTTTCCAAACTATTTAACGACTTTAGTGAAGCAGCTGATCCTAAAGATATCTTCTCAGATGTATTTATAAATATTTATGATGAAATAAAAGAAGAATTTAAAAAATCCAATAAAGAATTAGGTGAAAAGGAAGACTCTGAGCAAATAGTAGGAATAAGTTCATCTGTTAGTGACTCTAGTAGTGAAAGTGTGAGCACATCTGTTAGTGACTCTAGTAGTGAAAGTGTGAGCACATCTGTTAGTGACTCTAG
>CAJJLI010000358.1 GCA_905192625.1 uncultured Clostridium sp.
CAGATCGCAAGGCACCTGCTCGACCCGCAGAGTCGGAACCACGACTACATATTATTTAACAGGAATTCGTTTGTTAAAATCGAAGGAACTACTTAAGAGCACGAACTTTAAAGTTTATGAAATAGCAGAGATGGTAGGGTATCAAAATGTAGAACATTTTAACCGTATGTTTAAAAAAGTAAATGGAATTAGCCCTGCGCAGTATCGAAAAACCATGTAAATAACATGGTTTTTCTTACCTTATATCATAATTTCTAACCAAAAGTTAAGGATTCGAATTTTATGGATGTGAAAAAAAATCAAGAAATCTGAATATATGAAATGGAATTTATTGAGAAATATTGATATTCTGAGGTCACAAAGAAAGGGAGGTATTGCTTTATGAGAAAAAAAATCATTGCAGCTATTTTAACATGTGCAATTGTAGCAACAGCTTTTATGGGGTGTAAAAGCAACGATGATACGAAAACATCAAATGGTTCTGGTTCAAAAGACAAACTAAGTGGCACACTTACATTTGCCATATGGGATAACAACTTAAATGAGTTTATTGAACAAAACGATATGATTGGAAAATTCCAAGAAACGTATCCAAACATTGAAATCGAGGTAGAAAAAATCAAAGACGATACGGAATATTGGAATGCAATGAAGATGCGGGCTTCGGCAAACCAATTACCAGATATCATGTTTAATAAGCCATTTACTTTATCAAGATTTAAAGATTACTTATTGGATTTGTCTGCTACACAAGCATGTACAAACAATGAACTAGCTTCAGGATACGCAATGAATGGCAAAGTATTAGGGATACCGATGACTTCAGGGTATGAATATGTGTATTATTGGAAAGACATGTTTAAGGCTGCTGGTGTTGAAGTACCTACAACTTGGTCTGAATTAGAAGAAGTAGCGAAGACCTTACAAGAGTATTATGGAAAAGATAATCCAGATTTTATGGCGATTGCTTGTGGACTAAAAGATGAATGGCCAGATTATCCTTATATGGAATTTATGCCCGCTCTGGAATCAGGCAATGGTCAGAACTGGAACACAATGGCGACTCAGGACGCACCTTTTGGGGATGGTACAGATATCAGTAAGGCATATCAGAAAGTATATCAATTGTTTACCTCTGGTGTGTTAGGAAAAGATCCATTAGGCCTTGGAAACGATCAAGTAACTTCATTATTTTCAGTTAAGAGTGCTGCAATTATCGCTTTAGGTGATTGGGGACTTCAAAATATTAAAAATGGTGCAGAAGACGTATCCGAACTTGGAACATTTTACTTACCAACTAGAAATTCAACATCCGATCCTTACAATGTTATCGTTCAGGGCGATTCCTTTATGGGCGTTACGACACATTCAAAGAATCAGGAAGCGGCAATCGCTTTTGTAGAATGGTTTTATTCCGATGCATGGTATCCAGCCTACATCAATTATGTATCCTCAGCATCTTCAATGAAGAACTTTCCAAAGGATAAAGATCCGATTTTAGCACAAGCGGATGCACTTGTTCCAGATAAAGTTTTAGTTATGTATGATGGTGGTGGAGATGATTTTTCAGCAATTCAAAATGAAACAACGTTTGATTATAAGAAATTAGGAGCTCAAATGCTAACGGATGGTTTTGATTTGAATAAAAGTATGAGCGATTTAAATACAAAATGGAAAGATGCTAGAGCTAAATTAAATATAAAATAAGCAAAGTTTTATAATGAATCAATATGTTTTATTTGCTTTCAAATGTTTATTCACTTTCATTGATGTCAGCGTTTATAAGCGGTAGCATATCATTCATGAAACTATAAATTAGCTTGAAGAAATTGGTGCTGTTGTACTTATCGTATGATAGCACCAAATTTATCAGGAGGCAGTAATGAATAAATTAAGTAAAAATCGTAAGCAGTTTATAATTATATCCCTAGTTGTACCCATTTTACTTTTAATCGCATTTGTTGTCTTTCCTGCCTTTGACTTACTTCGTATGAGTTTTACGAATTGGGATGGTTATTCAAAGGAAATGCAATTGGTTGGCTTTGATAATTACATATCCATGCTTCGGAATAAAGAACTATGGTTATCGTTGAAAAATAATGCAATTTATTTCGTAATACATTTGGCAATGATTTTAGTAGAACTTGCCTTTGCTGTATTACTAACGAGTAAACTTCGTGCAGCAAAATTCTATAAGACAATGGTTTTTTTACCATATATTATCAACGGGGTAGCAATATCGTATGCGTTTTCCTACTTTTTTTCACCAATCAATGGAGCCTTTGATGCCATCTTAGAGGCACTTCATTTAGAGGCATTTATTAGAAATTGGCTTTCGGATTCTAGCATTGTTAATTATGTGTTATCCTTTGTTTCGGTGTGGAGATTTAGCGGTTATCATGTCATTTTATTCATGGCAGCGTTGCAGTCAATTCCACAGGATATCGAAGAAGCTGCAAGAGTGGATGGTGCAAGTGTCTGGCAGTTATTTAAGTATGTTCAGATACCGAGCATTATGTTGATGGTTGATTTTGTATTGTTTGATAATATTCGGGGAGCATTGCAGGTATTTGATATACCGTTTGTTATGACCGCAGGAGGTCCGGGGTATGCATCATCAACATTTACCTTATATACCATTAAGACTGCATTTACATTTTCGAATTTTGGATTAGCGTCTACCATGGCGATGGCGATTATGCTAATGATTGTCTTAATCTATATTCTCCAAAATAAAATAATTCATGGCTTTATTTTAAAGGATCGGAGGAGATAGTATGGATAAAAATGAGAAAAGAAGTCCATCTGATGTAAAGCTTACAAACAGGGAATTATCAAGCAAAGAATCGCTAGAAAGAAACGTATCAATCGGAGTAGTGCTTGAATCAAGTAGAGAATCATTAGAAAGAAACGTATCAACGAGAGCGATGTTTGATGGAAAATCATTATATCATCGAAGTAGAAGAACGATGGTTCAACTTATAAAACAATTCATTTGCATGTGCATGGTAGTGGTTGTGTTGGCTCCGATACTATTGACTTTATTTGCTGCATTAAAAACAAAAGCAGACATGGTAACAACGTCTCCTTTGTTATTACCAAAGTTTGAGCGAATAACAGGAGAAAACTTTAAAAAAGTGTTAAATGACAAATATCTATTGGTGGGATTTAGAAATACTGGTATAATACTATTTATATCCATATTTTTTAATGTTATGTTTGGAACGATAACTGCATTTGTAATTGAACGTTTTCAATTTCGTGGAAAAAAGATTGTGATATCTATGTTTTTCGTTGGAATGTTAATACCTACATTTGTTACTGAAATAGCAAGATTCCAAGTAATTCAAAAATTACAATTTTATAATACAATCTGGGCACCAATTGTGATTTATATTGCTTCGGATTTGATGCAGTTATATATTTATCGGCAGTTTATATCAGGAATTTCGATTGCACTAGACGAGGCAGCGCTTTTGGATGGATGTTCATATTTCGGGCTATTTGCTAGAATTATTTTTCCACTTTTGGCGCCAGCAACGGCAACGGTTTGTATCATCAAAGCGATTAATATCATAAATGATATGTATATTCCGTATCTTTACATGCCTAAGAATAAGTTGCG
>CAJJLI010000359.1 GCA_905192625.1 uncultured Clostridium sp.
CATTTCTTTCTGTGTAGATGTATTCAGCCATTTTAGGGTTCCATCTTCTTGTTTGATGTCCGAAGTGAACACCAGCTTCAAGCAATTGCTTCATTGAAATAACGCTCATTTTATAATCCTCCATTTGGTTTTAACTTCCGTACAAGTTAGCTCTTAGCAAACTAATTCGTCATAAATTAGCACCATGCTTTGAATCTTGTACGTGTTTTTTGACTAATCAAGTATACCATACAAAAAATGAAATATCAAGTCATTTTTTTAATAAAATTACATTTTAATCCCCTTTTTTGCGCACGTTATTTGCGCATAACAAGTTTGTGGTGCGTAAGCATAAACTTGCGTGTAAAAATAGCTCTTTATTTTTCACACTATCATCGATATCTTCCGCTTTTTCAAGGCTTTTTCGTGATTTTCTCTGCAATCTCTTTAAAACCTACTCCCAATGGCAAACTATAATTATTTGTTCGTATTTTACTTGAATAGTTATTTGAAATTAAGTATCGGTTAAACTCTTCCCAATCATCAATAAGACCAGCTTCTTCTATTACTTTTGCTACTGCTTCTGATCCCATTCCTGACTTGATTTGAAACTCTCGTAGCTCAGTAGCTACCGAAGTTGGTGAAGGAACTTCTGCATTTTCATTTTCTATCTTATCTTTTGTAGTATCTAAACTCTCTGTTACCTCAATCGGCTTTGTTTCAGAGTCACTCTCTTTGATCTCATTTGTTTCCTCAATCGGTTTTGTTTCAGAGTCACCTTCTTGGATCTCTTTTGTTTCCTCAATTGGCTTTGTTTCAGAGTCACCCTCTTGGACCTCATTTGCTGACTCTTGGCTTACTTCGTTTTGTGTCCCTTCTGTTGGGTGAGGACTTACCGCTTCTTCTAATCCCTTGGTCGGCTCTGGTGTCATGCTAATTAAACTTTCATTCTTGTTTTCCGGTTTTGGCGTTACCGTCCCTTTTAAAATGCTAAGATCTAATTCATTCTCATCCTTCATTACCATACCTAATTCTTTGGCTGCCGCAATGATTTCATTCTCAGACATCGTTTGTTTTGTTTGCTTATTGCCAAAGGAACAAACAATGACTGTTAATATAATACCAACACCGATACCTCGCATGTAATACTTAACTCTCATCCGTTATAGACCTTTCCATCTCTCATTTCTTCTGTAGAAAGCGAATTTATCATAATGTAGTTCGCTCCTCCTATCTGACATCTTTCATACGATTTTTACCGTAAATACCGATTACGAGTTGTACCTCTCCTTGCCCTATTCCAAGTTTTTTTGAGATATCAAGAACTGAATAATTTTGATTATGAAGTTTTAATATGGCTTCTGTTTTACCTCTAACTTCGTCCTCTACCTTATCTAGTTCTTTTGATGATTGTTCTTTTTCCTTGTTAGGATTTAAAACAAGCTCTTTTGTTTCATTCAATGTTTCCATCGGATCACGTGTCATTTGTTCATAAGCTTGATACGAATTATCTTTTTGGATAGTATCCATTTTACTATAGAGCTTTTTATATTCCTCTTCTTTATTCGTAAGCATACTATAAAGAAATACTACTTCGTCATTGTTATGTTCTATTTTTGCCAACACCTGTTCACTATAATCATGAACGGCCATGATTGTCTCATTGGATAATTTACTAAGTGTTTCCTTGGTATTTTCGATACCAATTGCAATTTCTTCCTCTGCCAATTGTCTAATTTGATGCTTAATGGATAACATTTCTTCTTCAGTCATTTGTTTTGAAGGGAAATCTAATGAAACTTCATTCTCCAACTCTTCATTTCTATCCACTACAAAAAAACTTATAATGAGAATTGCAATACCAAGAATTAATAATATAATCTGTGTAGTTGTCATATAAAACGTATTTCCCCTTTAAATTCTAATATCGATTCCACCAAAGGATGAACGATTTTTTTCTTTTCCTGATTCCTCTTTTTTAGAATCCTTTTTCTTTTTTTTATTACCCTCGTAACTATTGTTGCCTTTTTCTTTTGCATCATAACGATACTCTTGATTCACACTTTTCTTTGTGGGAACTGCCTGCGCACTATTGTGTTTTATTTCCTGATTCATTTTCGTAGCCATTACTTGTTGCTCCGTAATTGGCTTATGTACCTCTGAATGCTTCATGTAGGAAGCTTCTTGTGATTTTGGTACCATGGATATCATTTCAACTGGTGAAATAGCCATAACTTAAACTCCTTTCAAAGAAGTACTTAGATTGTATCCGAATCATAGTATGGCCCAACACGAATGTCTGCTTCTTCTCTTACTAAAGTACATCGAGCCATTTCAGTCCTCACAAAATAAACAACATTAGAAATCACCACTTTACAACCAGGATATATGGTACTTCCTATTTTAACACATCCTCGATCATTATTATCAATGATAGCCCTTAATTTTTCTTGTGTATGTTCCAGTTCTTTTAATTTCTTTGTGTTACTTTCTTTTACACCAGTAATTGTTCGAATGGAAACGATTTTATCTGTCGGTAACTTTTCACCTGCTTTTATCTTTCGAGCAAATAAAACCAATGTCTGGTTAATTTTTTCTTGCTCTTTCTCTATTTCTGAGATTTGTTTATCGTTTCTACGATATTCTTCCAGCATCGCTGGATCAATACCGACTTCTAAAAGCGTATTCGTTCCCATTACAGAACCAACCGTTTTAGCCATAATCATAGTTCCCGAGCGAATCTCACCACCAGTAATAAAACCTCGTTTTCCATCCACTATTATATCACCACTTGCAGTCACATTGCTATGAAGAATTGCTTCTGTTGAAATGTAACCGCCTGCTGTTATATCCGCATTTTCAATGAACTTCGTAATGATATTGCCTTCTGCATGCAAACTCCCTTTGTTCATTCCTTGAATTCCGCGTTTTAGTATTATCTGCCCTCCTGCATATAATGTAGCACCTTCTACCACATCATCCACAATGATATCACCTTTTGCCTTTACTGTATATCCAGTACGTACACTGCCTTTAATGTGCACATTTCCAACATAATTAATATCACCTGTTGTTGCATCAACATTGGCCGGAACTTCATAGGTATTCTCAACAAATACCTTTTGATCGATTACTGTTGCATGCCCAGCGACATCGGAGTACATTGACAACCCATCTTCAGATAAATGAATGTTTCTCCCATGACGCAATATCTTTTTTTCAACCTTATGTGGTGTAATCACAGCCCCACAAACATCCATACCTGCTTTTCCAATTACTGCAGGTTGTAAGGTAGCAAGTAAGGCACCTTTTTCAACTTTACTAAAATTCTCAAGTTGATGGAAATCAACGGAGCCATCTTCATTTGTTTTCGGTTTTCTACTTAAATCTGTATTAAAATGATAGGTGATTTTTGCAGATTTTCCCTCTACAACCGGCAAATAGGTCGCTAGTTCAAGTTCTGTACAATAAACGGGATGTAGTATAAATTGATCAATCTTACTTTCATTGATCCCATATTTTACCCCTGCTTGTATCAAATACTTAAGTATTTCTTCTCTACTAAGTCGTTCTCCATTCATTGATGGTGGATAAAACCTTCCATATGCTTTGGTTTTATCTGGCGTTACGCGAATCATAGCACAT
>CAJJLI010000360.1 GCA_905192625.1 uncultured Clostridium sp.
CATAAACTTTAAAGTTCGTGCTCTTAAGTAGTTCCTTCGATTTTAACAAACGAACTCCTGTTAAATAATTCGAAAAAGTTTCTCCCGTTTCTTTTGTAAACCTTGTTGTAAAATATTTTTCATTCAAACCAACAAATTCTGCAACTTTTACTAATGATAAACTCGCATCGTCATAATGATCGGCTAGATATCTTTTTGCTTTCACAGTTACATCCGTTTCAGCTACATTTAATTTTGTTGCTGAGTAATCCATGATCCAAGTAAAATAATTCGTTAACCATAATTTTAAATTCCTCTTATCTCCAATGCGTTTTATTTTATCAAAATAATTGTAACCTTGTCCAAATACTTCGGTAAAATTGACGTTGTTTGCACTAAAATAATTCCCTATCTTTAATATAATCGCGTACACATGTAATTTCATTTCTTCTATACTGAGGTTATTAAACGTAACAAACAATCGTTCCTTTTCTTCGACTGTGTTTTTCTCATCTGCAATATACAGCGCCACCGCTAATTTTTCATAGATCGTTTCATAATCTAATATGCAATTGCTTTGTTCATAGTCTTGATTTAAATCAATGATTGCACTCTCACCAAACAAATGATGCAAACACATTTTATTACGAATTTCTATAATTTGTTCTTCAAATTCTGCATATCCATAAGCTTCCCTTCCAATACAAATCGATAGTAAAATATCCAATTCCTTCTTGGACTCTCTTTGCAACTCCTCTGCCATTTTAATCAGCTTATGAAGATGATCTTCTTCAATGATTCGATAAAACACCAAAAAGAAATCTGTTTGATCCATGCATATAAAACACCTTGAAGCAAATCTAGGATTACGTTCAAAGCACTTTAGCAAACGAGAAGAATAATCTTCCTTTGATTCCATTTTATCTATATACAAGCCTAAAATAGCATATCGATCCTTAAAAAAATCCTTTGAGCTTTGGTTCACTTCTTCTGCTGTCATATCACCTTGAATCATTGCAGTAAAATAATCTTCTGGATTTTTGGTTACGCTTTTTACTTTTTCTTCATAATCATTAATTAACACTTTCAGCCTTCGCACCATAGCATTAAATTGATGAATCATCGTTCTAACTTCGAACTGTCCACTAGCTGCAATATGTACTTCTAAATTTCCTTCTTCTACATTTTTAAGCCCACTACTAATTTCTTCAATCGGCTTTACAATACTTGTTAGAAAATATCTTGAATAATATCCAGATAATAATAAAACAAGCGTTGCCGCACCGAGCACGAGAAATGCACTTCGCCAATAATCTGCAGTTAGTTCTGATGTTTTTATATAACTATTAATAAGCCAAGTAGTATTATTAAATTCTAAGGTTGATGTTACACAGGTATACTCTTTCTTATCTGAATCAATGTCACGATTGTCATGCGTGGAATAGATAAGGTCTCCATTTGCATTACTTATCTGAGTGATACCTAATTTATTTTCACCATTTATATAGTTTTGATTGTATCTTTTTATGCGCTCTGCTGCCTTCGTGGATTGATAAAACGCTACCATTTCAATTTTTTGTGAACGATCTGTTGTGACATTCGGAGCTAAGGCAAAAACTAATATTAACATATCTTTTTTACCACCAGTATATAATTCATTTGCTGAATTTGTATCATATGCTCCTACACGTACTGTATTTGGTTGTTTAAGAGCCGCTTGATACCATTCGGTTTCTTTTATCTCTTTCGAGGAACGATTGATATCATTTTTTATGTATGTTTCCTTTCCACTCTTCATATAAAAACCCACGGATACGATATCCTTGACCGGCTCAAGTGCTAAATTCCCCGCTTCATTTAAAATTTGTTCATACTCATATCGTACATTCCAGTCATTTGTATCTGTCCCTGCCGCATATTTTAATATCTCATTGTTGTTCGTATAGATCAAATGCGATAATCGCATTGACATATTATTAATATCTGAAACAAGTTCTGAGATAATCGTTTCCTGCGCTCGGTTCATATTTTCAACTGCTTGTCGTTTAAACTGCTTATTTAAAATTAATAGTGCAACAATTAAGACTACTAAAATAGGTATAACAATTAAAAATAGAAATGAAGTATAAAAAACTGTTTTCAAAGGTAACCTTTTGCTTCTTGTACGTAACATAACAAATACCTCATATGAATTATTTTGTATTCTACTGAGTTATAATTATTTTCTAATCCTATCGTTATCTTATTATCTATTATACACCATCTTACTGTTCTTGGGAATTTTATCTAATGTTATCTTACCATAAACCATTCGTAAATTCCAAAAGAGGCATCGGACAAAGATGAAAAATTTCAATCATGGTTGTATCGATTATCTAAATTCTGAATATATCAAGTTTTCATTTAACATTTATACAGCGATATTTGAGTAGATAAAAAATGCCCCCTTTCTAGTAAGCAAGTTTATACTTCACTTGCCTACCTAAAAGGGAGCTTATTAGTTTCTTATCACGAACAATCTATTATATCGCTCGATTAAGTTGTCTATTTTACAGTAATTTCGGTATCTACCGTAATATTACCGTATTTTGCTGTAACAATTGCTTTTCCAGCTTTCAGTGCTTTTATCTTACCGTCTACAAGCTGTAATACTCCATTGTTCTGTACAGATACTGTAATATCAGCTGTTGGGTATCCCAATCCTTTTACGCTGTAATTGATTGTTTCGTCTTTTTTCAACGTAGTTTTATCTGGACTAAAACGAACATATGGATTTTTTACCACAACAGTACGTTTCATTGTTTTCACTTTGCCAGATGCAAATGTTACCTTAACAGAAATAACTGCTTTACCATTTGCTTTTGCTGTAATTACACCATCCTTCGATACAGTTGCCACACCTTCATCAGAGGAAGAATATTGAACAGTTGCTACTGTCAATCCTTTTGAAGATGGTTTATCCTTTAGGGATTTAACAATTTCAATTGATTCTGGTAGATGTAATTTAAACTCTCTCGTTGCACCAATTTCACCTTTTTGGTATAGTACATCAAAGTCTAGACTAGACCAAACCTGTGCAGGAATGCTTCGAATTACTGAATTGCTTGGAGCATTTTCTAATACTACATATTCGCCTTCCGCAGCGAGTGTTAAATCAACTGTTCCTTTTGCACTAACCTTGTATCCATAGCCACCAGGAATACTTAAAAGCTTACCAGTTTTACTATCAACGCGGAATACATATACACGTTCTCCACTCTTTAACTCTTTGTTTGAACTAACATCAACAGAAACAGTAATCTTGCCTTTTTCTCCACCTGTAACTACAGCTACTACAGCTGTATTATTATTTTTATCTTTCTTTAAAATGGATTGAACTGCTTCGTTCTTTTCAACTGGTACTACTTCTACCTTTTCTGGTTTTGTAGTAGGTGCTACCACGGAACCATTGTTTGAATCAGAACCTGTATCTGGTGTACTTGTTGGCACTGGTGTACTTGTTGGCACTGGTGTACTTGTTGGTTCTGGTGTGCTTGTTGGTTCTGGAGCAATCCGCTATACTGAAAATGACACAGCAGCATTTCAAGGCAAAAAGGCGCCTGATAAAAAGTCTATACATGGAGCCAAAATTC
>CAJJLI010000361.1 GCA_905192625.1 uncultured Clostridium sp.
TATTAATAATTTTACATCACTTGAGAGCATTTTAGAATATACATATTCAAGATATTCTTTCATTTCCTCTCCGGCTTGCTCATTAGTAACCTTACTGTTTTTGTCTAATAAGTCATAAAGATTAGAAAAGATTGTTACACGCTTATCAAGGAAATACTGATATACTCTTTTTTCTAAATCCGTTGCGTCCTCACTACGAAATCTTGTAATATCGACAACATTATTCGCAAGTAAAGCATTATATACTTCATAAATAGGTATTGTAATCTTCGCTGCACTCGTACCTTTTCCACCATAGTCCATGGAATTAACAATCTTAGATAATAAAATCTCAGCAATGTTACGTTCTAACAAGTTATAAAGAGAAACTTGTAAATCTCGGTCAATTGTCAGATATAAATCATTCCCAACCGTAGGTTCTTTTTCTACACTAACATTGATTACTTTACCACTATCATTGATTGTTACTTTTTCAACACCTTTTACCCCTTGTAAATATTGATCGAATTCTTTTTCGAGACCAATTTTACCAACATAATCAGTACTTGTATAATCTCCCTCGTCTTTGCCTTCATTCAGTGTCTCTAATTCGGTTGCATTGATTAAGCCGGTATAACCAAGCATATGTGCAAAATATTTACTGTCATTATACACACGAATCGTTTCTTGCTTAATCTCTACTCCAGGCAAATCCGCTAAATTTTCTTTAATTGCAGCACGAGTCTCTTCATTAATATCCGTTGCCAATGTTATCTGAGTTATTTCATTTTCACTTTTTGGTGTTGTTGCCATTGTATAACGAATTTTCATTATTTTTAACTTATCTTCTTTGCTATACTCATCGGATATCTGTAAACGAATCGATTGCTTCCCTGTGTTAAGAAAATCAAACACCTCTTGCGCGCTGGCGTTTTTTTGTTCCTCCGTTAAATCATTCACACTTCTAAGAAAGAATGCTTCCTTTTTAAAACGTAACAATGCATTGTCTTCGATGTTAAAAACAAATTCACCCATTTCATTTAGTTCTATTGCAAAATCGAGCTCAATCTCATACCCATTCTGCTCTAAAATCTTAATGAGGCGGTAAATCATAGCATTTTTATCTGCATTCGTCGAAAGCAGCGCACTGTCACTTAAAGCAACGGCATATTTGAGTTCATTATATGCCAATAATTTACCGTTACGATCATATATATTTCCTCTAGTACTCTTGATTTCACGATTACCAGAGTTATAATATTCTTCTTTTGAAGCATCCGAAGTTCCCTCAATAATTTGCAGTTCAAACATTCGGTGAATTAATATTCCAAAAAGCATTAAAAATATTAACATTAAGGGAACCAATCTAGAAGAGAATAAGGATTTTATTTTATCAATAATAATATCTAGCACCTAATATTCCTCCTTCTTTAATAGTTTTGATATTCCCACATGTATCATATGAAATAGTTTATAAAAGATAACCCCCATTAAAACTGTATAAATTACTTTAGGTAGCATAATGCGGTATGCATAGTACCCTATGTTCAATCGTCCACGCAATAAAAACTCGAGAACATAATAAAGAAAACTATATACAAACTCACTTACCGCAATTAGTATCAGTGGAATTGCATAATCATCTCTATCGTATATTTTATTGCTATATCCATTTAAAAAACCAATGAACATGTAAAGTAATGCACAAATTCCTATCACATCTCCGTACATAAAATCAACCAATAACCCAGCAAACAGCCCAGTAAATAAACCAGGATATGTTCCCCTCGTATAAGCGATCGTTACTACAAGTATCATTAATATATCAGGCACGACACCCGCCAACCTTATGTGGTCAAATACGGTACTTTGTAATAAAAAACTTAAGATTATTTCAATTCCAATGACTAAAATTCGAATCACGTTAACACTGTCCTATTCATCATTTTTTTGTAATTGCTCTTTTAACTCTGTGATAATAAGTACTTCCTCTAAATGTTCAAAATCAACAGCTGGTCTTAAGTAGGCAACCTTTGACATATTGCTTGAGTCTACCTCAATATGACTGATATATCCAATTAAAATTCCTTGAAGATATTTATCACTAATATGAGATGTAACAACTTCGTAGTTATTTACAATTTCTGCATTCATACTAATTGCTTCCACTCGGATGTACCCACAGTCTAGTAATTCTAAATCCCCTTTCACATCACAAGTATCAGAAGTTTTAAGAAACATACCACTTACATAACTAGAATCGTCAATGATGGAGCGAACTTTTGCATAGTTTTTACCAACTTCTGTGATAATACCAACCAATCCATTACCAGCCATAACATTCATATCAACTGCTAAACCATCATCGGTGCCTTTATCGATTGTAAATACACTATAAAAGCTGTTTGTATCTTTACTAATTACCCTTGCGGCAACTTTTTTATAATCAGAATATTTCTGATCTAATTCATACAAAGCTCTTAGACCATCCAATTCATATCTGTCTTGTACCAAAATACTATTTTGCATCTTCAATTCCGCATTTTGTCGTTCCAGTTCAGTGTTCTTTTCTAAAAGTTCATTCATGCTACTTAACTTCTCTAATTGCCTTGATACGGAGGTTCCTACGGAATTAATACCTTTTTGCATTGGTGTTATAACATAACCAATTCCAGTCCGTATTGGATTCAAAACACTACTAAACCGAAAAGAAACTATAATCAATCCTAAACATATCACAGTGCACGCTTTTAAGACATGGCTTGGCAAAACCGAAAATTTCGGTGTTCTTTTCCTCATTTCTTATCATCAACCTCCATAATAGGTTTGTTTTAATGATGTTGCGAGTGAATGAAGTTTAGGATTTTCAATAATTTTACCTAGGCCATTCACTACTGTATTCGCAGAATCACTACAGATATTAATCTTTAAATCTGTTTCGTGTGACATCAATTGATCTAACCCGCGAATATTAGCAGAACCGCCTGTCACAAAAATTCCAGAATCAATGATGTCTGAAGATATTTCTGGTGGTGTTCTTTCAAGAATAATACGAACAGCATCTATGATTGAATAAAGATGTTCTGAGATAGTTTCATATACGAAGGTAGAATTGATTTCTTTCTCCATTGGTAATCCGGATACAACATCTCGGCCAAAAACTTTAATTGTTCTTTCTTCACAAGGCAATGCACATGCAAGCTCTTTCTTAATTGTCTCTGCAGTTTTGTGTCCAATTACTAAATTAAAACGTTTCTTAACATTTAATATAATGGATTCATCCAAACGATTACCACCTACAGAAACTAGTTTACTTAAAACAATACCACCTAAAGAAATGATTGAAACTTCTGTCGTATCTGCACCGATATTAACAATCATAACCCCTCTAGCATTGGTCACATCAAGACCAGCTCCAAGTGCATCCGCAATTGGCTTGTCTACTATATTAATTTTTCTACTTTTTACATTCGAGCTAGCTACAAGATCAAAAAACGCTCTTTTTTCTACTTCTGTAATATCGGTTGGTGTGGCAACGAAAAACTCAGCGCCAAGCATCTTTCCGTGCTCTTTACTTAAATCTGCAATCGCACGATTTAGTAAAGAAAGCATATTAGCTAT
>CAJJLI010000362.1 GCA_905192625.1 uncultured Clostridium sp.
TTGCAGGAAAATATACTGACCAAGCGTCTCTTAATTCTGTTCGATTTTCTCCACTGTATGCATATAAAAAACCAGAGGATGCATAAAAATTACCATCTGCATATTCCGTAGCTACGGTCATTTCAATGGAATGAACAGATGCAATCTTATCCCCTACAAGACTGCTTACGTCAATCGCAACATAAGGTATTTTATTTTCTTTCACATCAACTTTTAGAGCCTTACTTCCATTAAAATCAACAATGGATAATTCTGATTTATCTGCATTGCCTGGTGCTGTATTTAGCATGATAAAATCAAACTTGCCATCTTCAAATGTAACGCCTTCCCCCTCCGTTACAGTAACTGGTGGTTTCTCATCTACTACAGGCGCTTCTGTAGGAGTTGCTTCCGCTTGTGTTGGAACCACGGTAACTGGTGCGTCCGTTTGCTCATCCTTATTCTTACATGCAGACAAGGAGAATATCATGATCACGGACATGATAATGGAAAGTAACTTTTTCTTCTTTGACATACTACTACTCCTCCTTAAAATTTTTGTAAATCCTAACATTATTCCATAATCTTCGGTATTTAAAATTTTAATTTCTTTGGTATGTCATAATTTTTATTGTCGCATCTTTTACTTTCGTACATTCTCTCTTTCAGTTATGTATTTTAAAAAACGAAGTATATTGCACATCATGCATAATAAAACCCTTAACCAACAATACCACTTCGTTCAACTCCTTCAATAAACTTCTTCTGTAGTAAGATATAGATAAGAATTACTGGAAGAACAACTAATACAATTCCTGCATTTACATAAAGGTTTTGTATTGAAATATCAAGTATCTTATCCGAATTGGCTATGGTATCTTGTAGTGATACGATTTTACGGCTTAATAGTAAATTTGCATCAACGACAAACAATCTGGAATAAAACGTATCGTTGTATTGCCAAACCAAGGAAAATATCGCTACCGTAATGACGGATGGAATGGCATTTACTAACATGATACGATAGTAAGTCGTCCACATGCCTGCACCATCAACAAATGCCGCCTCTTCAATCTCTTTTGGTAGCCCTCGAAAGAATTGGTTAAAAATATAAATATATAAACCTGAACGTAAACCACATCCAAACATTGTCATAATAATCATTGGATTTGGTGTTTTTAATAAGTTCTTTGCCTCTCCATTGATGGCTTTAAAAATTCCTAGTATGTCAAATCGTTGAAATGTTACATATAGAGGTAACATAATGGTGTGTGTTGGCATAATGATCATTACAATTACAAGTCCAAATAACAATTTCTTAAATGGAAATTGAAATCTAGCAAACCCATATCCCACCATAGAACACACGAAAATCTGAAGCACCATAATTAAAAGATCAAAAGAAAGCGTGTTTATTAATACTTTGATATAATCAAGCCTTAGAAAGGCAAGCCGATATCTCTCAAGGGTTGGAGAAGTCGGAATAAGATATACCATTGGGTTATATTGATCGGCATCGGAGAAGAAGGACCTACTAATGATTCCGATAAAAGGACCAACAATGACATAACATATTCCAATAATGACAGCAAATCGAAATAAATTCATGAGAAGTCGTTTTCCTTTTGATACAACGCGATTTCGATCATTTTCAAATTGCTTATCATTTTTTATCGAATGAAATGTATTCTTACTCTTTGTAATGAAATCCATGACTTCTCCTTTCTTAATTATGATAAAATGTACGCTTAGAGATTAGCCCACAGGTCAACACCAAAATTGCACAGACACTAACCGTGCTAATGATACTAAAGGCTGAACTCAAACCATAATTCTTATTTGTCATTGCAGTGTTATAGGATAGCTTTACTACCTCGCTGGTGATAAAAGAATCTACAACCGTGTAAACAACATTTGTAATAATTAATGGTGAAACCATAGGTAGCGTAACTTTCCAAAAGGTCTCGTAGGCGGTTGCACCTTCAATTTTAGCAACTTCATAAAGGGAAGGTGATATGGATTGCAATGCAGCAATGAAAATAACTATTTGCACTCCAGATGCCGTAATTATATCGTTAATTCTTGATACAGCACCGATTACATAATCCAGTAACACTTCTGGCATACCAAATGATTCAAACAAATAAATGTAATACTCAATATTAATACTTGAACTCTCTGCCATTTCAGCAGACACAGCACTTACACCACCCATCATGACCTGTCTGGCATGTTGAATTACGGTAATAATCGCCTCTGAATTCATGATTACTGGTAAGAAAAAAATCGCACGCACCAAGGTTCGCCCTTTAAATTCCTTGTTAAGAAGCAAAGCCATAAACAAACTAAAGAAAATGACCAAAGGGACATCCACTAGCATATTCATCAACGATTCAACGAGTATTTGTTTAAACGAACCATGTGCGGTAAAGGCATATTTAAAATTATCAAGCCCAGTAAATACTGCACGGTAACCAGTTCCTTCTCCCACAATAATATCGGATAGACTAAATTGTACCGTCATAAAGATACTACGTACATAAAACATTAAAAAACCAATCAACCATGGTGAAATGAAGAGTAAACCAACAATTGCACGCTTTTTCGCAAGCGTTAATCTTTTCTTTTTCATTCGCGATTTCCCTCCATTTCATAGCTTTTTGCTCCAATAATTAAACCTTCATAAGTAATTTCTTTCTCCGTTTGATTCACATAAAAGCATATACCATTATCGTAGCTAATCTTTTTAAAACCATCGTAGATTAACTCATGTTTTATTATTTTAGCATTCACTACATATTTAAGAGCTTCATTCACTCTATGGTAAACTTCAAGTGCATCCTCTCTCCAAATGGAATACCTTGTGCTATGTAACATATTTAGCCCTGTGTATTTCATTTCAGACGATTCCTTTTCGGTCAATGTGTAATGAGGAGATGCTCCATATTCAATGCAACGTAATATAAAGTCATTCTTTTTATAAGTATCCATTAAGTTGATAGCGCTTCCTGAATAATTGATTAAACCATGGATTACCATTTCATAAAACGGCACTTCTTCATCTACAATCGGATAGGTATTGTGTCCAATTGGTGCATTTATAATATGATCACTAAAGGAAAGGGAATAAAAATTGCCGCCATTCACCATAATATTGTCGTTTGCGTCCTTCAGCTTATTAAATTGATCCAACACGACGTATTTTGCCTGCTCTCGATTAATTCCTTCGGTTCTTTTTTTATCCGAGTGTAAGACATCTCCCAAATCTTTTAATGTAATACCTGAGATATTATACTTTACAATTTTATCTGCAAACTTATTGACATACCTTGGTAAGAATTTTGGTGATATTAAATTATATTTCGTTTCAATAAATCCCATGGAAGATGCTTGATAATATGTCGTTGGATTCACTTGACCAAAAGATACGACATATCCACTTCCATAATACTTTGAACTTTCCACCGCATAGTTATATCTTTCTGAAGAAAATGGTACTTTTTGAAATGAAACTTCGGTAAAGAGATTCCCTCCAAGTGACTCTAGTTTATTTGTTAAATTGTTAAGTCCAGATTTACCACCGAGTTTACGAATGACTTTGATTTTATC
>CAJJLI010000363.1 GCA_905192625.1 uncultured Clostridium sp.
AAAATGTCCTGCGGTGTAAATCTCGTGGCATTCTTCAAGATTCGTCCAACGTTTCCCCTTTGCTGCCGTTGTAAAATACGAATTTAAATATCCATCCTCTTGTTGCGCTTTTGAGACCAAGGCAATCGCTTCATCCACAATTTCTTCAAGTTCTGGATCTGGATGGGTTGAAAGACTATATGCTACCGCTTCAATCCATTTTGCTACATCCGTATCTTGAAAAAAGAAACCATGAAATTCACCCTCTAAAAGGCCAGCAGCGATTTCTAAGTTCTTTATTGCATGGCTTTTTTCTGCCCCAGGAACACGGTCGTTTAATACTTCCCATTGATATGGTATAACTACATTGCGAACAAGCTCAATTTTATCGCTCCAAAAAGAATCCTGAATCTTAACTTGTTTTAACGATAACGGTTCCGAGCATGAGACCTTGCTCACAGTCTCCTCCGATAAAATAACGTCTAAATGGCTTTGTTCTTTATTTCCCATAATAAATACCTCCTTTTACCCTAACTATAGCAATCCGCTAATAACTGGTAAATAGCGTAAAGTTCTAAAAGGTGTAAAAAAGTCATATCTTTTGGTGTAGTCTGTTTTTCACTTTTTGCTATACATTGGTCTATTTAAAACATCTATTGTCTACCTTGGACCTTTACTCCGTCGATAAATTATTTTTAATAAAGAAAAATAAAAGAATACTTTACTTTATTCTATCCTTATACTACTCTATAATCAGATACATGAATCATTTTATATCGGTTCAAGGCAATGACCCGATGCATAGATTTTGCGTGTGTATACCGTTAGATAGGAGCTGTAACAAAACGCCTTACATTAAACACCATATATAGATAATTAATTTCTTATTATTAAAATATTTTTAATAATGTTAATGAAAACGCAATTTTCTTTCATAACAAAGTGTCATTATGTCATTTATTAAGATTTCATAATGTAGTTTTTGAACACTGGAGGAGTTCTTATGAATTTTTATGAATTTCAATTAGAATACCCATTGACCTACGCTCTGACTGGCAAATTCAAAGCGCCTTATGAGCATTGGGTCCATGATGATATGCCTTTAAACGACTATGAGCTGTTCGTAATGACAAGTGGTACCTTGTATATCTCGTACAACCATAAGAAGTATTCTGTAAATGAAGGTGAGATGTTATTATTGCCTCCTGTTCCCGAGCCAAATAATCGTAGAAAAGGGTTCCACCCGTCGGGATGTTCATTTTATTGGCTACACTTTTCTACACCTAACACCGTTAAAACTATAAACAGCCCTGATTTAACTCTTTCCCAAAACATCGAATTGACTACAAATTATATTTTTATCCCTGCCGTAGCGAAACTTCCATCCCCCGAAAAAGTTATCGTACTTATGAAGCAACTGCAAGATTGCATTCGATCAGGTTATAACAACCTTGCAAAAAATTATATGACAAGCATGATTTTATGTGAAATACATAACCAGTTTCATGCGAAGAATCATACATATTTACATACAAAAACAACGCAGTCCCAGATGTACCATGACATCGTTGACTACGTTGTTGATCGAACCACTAAAAATATAAAAGTCTCTGAAATAGCCACTGAATTTGGCTACAATGAAAAATATTTATCACATTTATTTTATAAGATTTCTGGCATGACCCTAAAACAATTCATTTTAAAAACGAAAATGGACCATGCCAATTTTTTATTAACCGATACCAACCAATCCATCAATGAAATTGGATTGTCACTTGGGTATAACGATAGCCACAATTTTATGAAAGCTTATAAAAAAATTACTGGGTTAACTCCAACCGAGTATCGGAATGCCTTCTCAAAACGCTTACTTTTTGATAAATAGCTGAAGAATTACTCCATCTTACTCGTTTGGCAAATCAGTACAACTACTGAATAACCCATGCAACTACCGAATTATCCTCTGGCAACTACCAATATTAGTCCTCTTTCGTTATTTCATATGGCCAGTTAAGAATACCTCCGAATTCATAAACATCGGTATATCCAAGTTCAACCAATAACTGGCTCGCTATTCTGCTCTTAACACCACTTCTGCAATACACCAATACTGCTTGTCCTTTATCTTCTAATACATCCTCTGCTTCCAGTTCAACCTCTGCAACTGGAAGTAAGACTGCATCTTTAATATGCCCTTCTGCATATTCATCTTTTGTACGTACATCTAATATTTTTATATCCTGCCCGGATTCCATCATCTTCTTAGCATCCGCTGCACTTATTGATTGAAACATTCTATTACTCACTACTATCACTCAATCCTATCTTAAATTTCTTGTATATCTTCGCAGTATATTACTAACATATACTATCATCTAAAAAGTAATCTATAACCTTATTTTATTTATCTAAAATTATATTCAGTCACTACTTTTTCTCTCTGTTTTCTGATATCATCAAAGAATTCGTAAAAACTTAATCCCAAAAATCCACCTGTGACATTAATCACATTATCATAACCTAGATGTTGCAATGCCATAACTGCATTATAACTGCGTTGTCCGGTTCTGCAATGAACATAAACATCTTTATCTTTTGGTATCTCATCTACTCGCTCACGCAACCTGGATAATGGTATATTGGTAGCCCCAATAATGTGCCCTTGATTATATTCCATTTCTTCACGTACATCAAGTATATAGGCATTGTTTTCTATCAATCCTCTTAACGCATCTACGGATATCTGCTTAAAATCATTGTCTCTTAGATTTTCTCCGATATGGCCTGCATAATTTACCATATCCTTTGCAGTACCAAACGGTGGCGCATAGCATAGATCAAGTTCGCTCAGGTCTTCCACGGTAGCCGAAAATTTCATCGCAGTCGCAATTACATCGATGCGTTTATCAACATTACCCATACCAATTGCCTGTGCTCCTAAGATTTTACCAGTCTCTTTTTCATAAATCAACTTAAAAAACAATGGGTGAGCATCTGGCATTAGACTTACTTTATCATTTAAAATAAATGTTATTTTCTCATAGTTAATTTGAAGCCCTAGATCTTTGATCAGATTTTCATTTAAACCAGTAGACGCACCATTATAATCAAATACTCGTATTGCAGAGCTTCCAAGATACTCAATTTTCTCTGTTTTTTTACCATGGATATGATTCGCAACAATTCTCGCCTGTTTTAACGCAGGTCCTGCAAGAGAGATTCTAGATGCTTTTCCTGACACACCATGTACAACTTCAATGGCATCTCCGATGGCATAAATACTATCATCCTCCGTTTGATAATTCGTATCTACCTCGATAGCTCCTGTACTTCCAATCTTTAATCCTGCATCTTTTGCTAACGTCGTCTCCGGCGTGATCCCAATCGCCATAATAACTGCCCGAGCTTGCACTTCTTTCCCTGATTCTAATATCACTGCATCTTCTTTAAATTCAACAACCTTATCATCTAAAATTAGTTCTACACCTTTGTTATATAATTCGCGATGGAATATTTGAACCATATCATAGTCAAAAGTTTTAAGTACTTGGCTTTGAGCTTCAATTAATGTTACATGATATCCGCCCTTCACTAGGTTTTCTGCTG
>CAJJLI010000364.1 GCA_905192625.1 uncultured Clostridium sp.
TTCCCTGGCGGCGAACATGCAAATACTCCTGGGACATTGCTAGCATTGTGTGAATCCACAACGATTTCTCCAGCTTTATTGCGTTCTACACTATCCCCCAGCCATTCCGTATTTGGAACCAAACCAATCTGAACAAAAACAGCTTGCAGTTCAATGTGTTCCTCAACGTTCGTTTCTCTGTTTATATAGCGAATTCCATTGACTTTATCTGTACCAGTAATTTCTTTTGTTTGTACATTTTTTAGAACTGTTACGTTCGGCAAAGAATATAAGCGTTCTTGAAGCACCTGATCCGCTTTTAATTCAGGCAAATATTCTAGAACCGTAACATGATTTACGATACCTGCTAAGTCAATCGCCGCTTCGATTCCAGAGTTTCCCCCACCAATGACAGCAACATTTTTTCCTTTAAAAAGTGGACCGTCACAATGTGGACAATACGCTACGCCCTTATTCCTAAATTCCTTTTCACCTGGAACACCCACGTTACGCCAACGGGCTCCTGTCGCTAAAATAACTGTTTTACTTTTTAAAACAGCACCATTATCAAGTTCAAGTTCAATGTATTCCGTTTTGCGTAAACTCTTTGCACGTTGCATCGTCATGATATCAACATCATATTCTCTCACATGTGCTTCTAGATTATCTGATAATTTAGGGCCTTCAATGTATTTAATACCAATTAAGTTCTCAATACCTAGGGTATCTCTAACTTGCCCGCCAAATCGTTCTGCAACTATCCCTGTGCGTATCCCTTTTCTAGCTGCATAAATTGCGGCACTACTTCCAGCTGGTCCACCCCCAACGACTAAGACATCGTAAGGTTCTTTTTCTTCAAATTCTGAGGTATCAACGGATGTTCCTAACTTAGATAAAATTTCTTCAAGGGTCATTCTTCCATTACCAAACAGTTCATCGTTTAAATACACCGCTGGTACTGCCATGATATCTTTTTGCTCCACTTCTTCTTTAAAAATACCACCATCTACCATAGTGTGCGTAATACCTGGATTTAGTACACTCATAACATTCAATGCCTGCACTACTTCAGGGCAGTTATGGCAACTAAGGCTAATGTAAGATTCAAAGCTATAATTCCCCTTAATCTGTTTTATTTGTTCTATTAGCTTATCATCCACTTTCGGCGCTCTTCCGCTCACTTGTAAAAGCGCCAATACAAGAGAATTAAACTCATGTCCTAATGGAATGCCTGCAAATGTAATTCCTGTTTCTTCACCAATACGATTGATACTAAAACTTGGTGTTTTCGGTAAAGTTCTTCGCTCCACTGTAATTTTAGTGGATAGGGAAGCTATTTCATTCACTAATGAAATCATATCGTTAGATGCCTGATCTGTCCCGGCACTCACTATCAAAACAATATCATCTTCCATCAAATTTAGGTATTGAGCCAGCTGTTCTCTAATTTCATTGTCTAATATCAGATACACCTCTCATGCTGCCAGAAATGGCGATTAATTTGATAAAAGAAGCCGCATAGCGGCCTCTTTTATTGTAAAACGAATGATTGCATTCGTTTCTTATATTTTACCTACAAGATCAAGGCTTGGTTTTAAAGTTTCTGCGCCTTCTTTCCATTTCGCTGGGCAAACTTCGCCAGGATTATTTCTAACATATTGTGCTGCCTTTATCTTATTAATTAAGATACTTGCATCTCGTCCTATACTACCTGCATTAATTTCTACTGACTGAATCACACCATCTGGATCAATAATAAATGTACCACGATCTGCAAGTCCGTCTTCTTCAATTAATACATCGAAAATACGGGATAACGTATGAGATGGATCTCCAATCATAGTATATGTTATTTTCTTGATTGCCTCTGAACTATCATGCCATGCCTTATGAGTATAATGTGTGTCAGTTGATACAGAATATACCTCAGCTCCTAATTTTTTTAGTTCTTCGTAATTCTCTTGTAAATCTTCAAGCTCCGTCGGGCACACAAATGTAAAGTCTGCTGGGTAAAAGCATACAATGCTCCATTTCCCTTTAAAATTCTCTTCTGTAACCTCGATGAACTTTCCGTTTTGAAATGCCTGTGCCTTAAATGCTTGTACTTCTTTTCCGATTAATGACATATTTTTGTCCTCCTTATATAATAAATTTATTTTTATGTTACAATTTTTTTGATAATAGTAATCATTACTAATGATGCTTTTATATTATTCTCTTTATTTCTCATTGTCAAGCAATAACCTCTTCATTGATATTTTTTTATCAATTGAGATAAAGTGTATCTTCTAAAAGCACTCGAGCATACACCCGTCATTCATTGCAAGCTATTCGTATGTTATGTGAAACCTTTATCATGTTTTTTTATTTATTGGTTACTATTTTTATCAATTAAAAAAACCAAATAAAATAGAAATATCGCCAACCGTTACCTACGATTGGCGATATTTTGTTTACTCTATGATAATCGTTTTATGAACGACCTTATCTTTGTATTTTGCAGAAATAACGACCTTACCAGTTCTAACTGCCTTAAATTTTGTTGCTTCTAGCGGTTCTAATATACCATTATCTTCAATGGTTATAATAACGTCCTCTGTTGGATACCCCAATCCTTTCTGAATTACAGTCACTGTATCATTCATGCTTAATTTTTCTTTTGATAGACGAATGCGTATACTAGGTTCTTTCACAACAATTGTTCTCTCCATTGTCTTTACTTTTCCGGTAGCAAAGACGACTTTCGTAGTTATGATTGCCTCTCCAGTGCCATGAGCTGTAATTATACCATCCTTCGAGACTGTTGCCACAGAAGAATCAGACGATGAAAACGTTATAAGTACTTCTCCAATTGTCTTGGATTCTGTTGGTTCATGGAATGATTCAACCTTCTTTAATGTATTTGGTAAGTGTACGGATAACTTTCTCGTTGCCCCAATTTCTCCGCCGAAATATAACACATCGTAATCAATCGTTGACCAAATCTGTGCAGGTAAGCTTAATAGCAAATCATGAGTAGGTGGATTTTCTAATATTACATACTTTCCTTCCTCTGCTAGTGTTAAATCTATGGTGTTGTCGCCATTTACTTTATATCCATAGCCTCCTGGTATACTTATGTATTTCTGTGTTTTTTCATCGATTCGGAATACATACACGCGCATATCACTCTTTAATTCTTTATTTGAACTTATATCAACCGATACTGTAATGTTTCCTTCCATTCCACCGGTCACTTCAACTATTATAGCAGTTGAGTTATTTTTATCCTTATCTAAAATCTTTTGAAGTTCCTTATGATCTTTCATGGAAAGAATCTCAACTTTTTCTGGAGAAATCGTCGGTGTAACGGTTGGTTCTCGCGAATCCGTCGGTTCTGGCGTTATCGTTGGTGTCGGCGTAAGGGTTGGTTCTGGAGCCCTCGTTGGTTCCGGCGTCACCGTTGGGGTTGGCGTAAGGATTGGTTCTGGCGCCTTCGTTGGTTCCGGCGTCACCGTTGGTGTCGGCGTAAGGATTGGTTCTGGTGCCTTCGTCGGTTCTGGCGTTATCGTTGGTGTCGGCGTAAGGATTGGTTCTGGTGCCTTCGTCGGTTCTGGCGTTATC
>CAJJLI010000365.1 GCA_905192625.1 uncultured Clostridium sp.
GGATGTATGGCAAAAAGACGATTCTTTTTGTGGACGAGATTCACCGTTTTAACAAAGGACAGCAAGATTATCTGTTGCCATTTGTTGAGGATGGAACAATTATATTAATTGGTGCAACGACTGAAAATCCTTATTTTGAAGTAAATGGTGCGTTAATCTCTCGGTCTATTATCTTTGAACTCAAGCCACTATCAAAAGAAGAGATCAAGGTCTTATTAAATCGTGCGGTCTATGATAAGGAAAAAGGACTTGGTGCATACAATGCAGTGATTGATGAAGATGCACTGGAATTTTTAGCGGATATATCAAATGGTGATGCAAGATCTGCATTAAATGCAATCGAGTTAGGTATTTTAACCACTGAAAGAGATGCAGATGGTAAAATACATATAACCATTGGCGTGGCACAAGAATGCATTCAAAAGAGAGTAATTAAGTACGATAAAACCGGTGACAATCATTATGATACCATATCTGCTTTTATAAAGAGTATGAGGGGTTCTGATCCAGATGCAGCAATTTATTATTTAGCAAAAATGTTATATGCAGGAGAGGACATTTCATTTATCGCTAGAAGAATTATGATATGTGCTGCAGAGGATGTAAGCAACGCTGACCCCAATGCATTAGTTGTTGCTACGGCAGCTGCTCAGGCGGTAGAACGTATTGGAATGCCAGAAGCCAAAATCATTTTAGCCCAGGCGGTTGCTTATGTCGCTTGCGCACCGAAGAGCAATTCAGCAATTATGGCCATTGAGGAAGCACTAAAAGTCGTTGCAAATGAGCAAACGGCAACAATACCAAGTTATTTAAGAGATGCTCATTACAAAGGAGCCGCAAAACTGGGTCATGGTATTGGGTATAAGTACGCTCATGATTATGAGAACCATTATGTAGAACAGCAGTATCTTCCAGATGAGCTAAAAGATCGAGTGTTTTATCAACCAGTGAATCATGGATATGAAAAAGAAATCCGAGAGTATTTTAAAAAAATTAAGAAAAAAGCTCATTTCGGAGAGTCAATAAAAGTCGACAACTTGCAAAAATAGTGACTTTATGCTATTCTAACATAGTTAAAAGAGGTCAAATGTCAATGAAAGGAGAGCATATTAATGAAGAATTTAAAAAGGTTCGTAGCACTTTTTGGTGTTGTATTGTTGGTTAGCCTTTATATTGTTTCATTGATTTCTGCTATCTTTGCAAAACCATATGCAAATGGTTTGTTTATGGCTAGCTTGTTTAGTACAATTGTTATTCCAATATTAATATATGGATTTTTAATTGTGTATAAACAGGTGCATAAAAAAGAGGATGGGATTTCCATCAGTGAATTAAAGAAAATGAACAAAGATAAGAAGTAAATATAAAAAAGGTCTGGTTTCAATCAAAGGAATCAGACCTTATTGCCTTTTAAAGTCAGTATACGATTGCTTTGGCGGAGGAAAATAGAGAAATTATGAAGTACAAAAGTGTGTTTGATATTATTGGTCCAGTTATGATTGGGCCTTCCAGTTCTCATACAGCAGGTGCGGTGCGAATAGGGAACGTTGCTCGTAAAATATTTGGGAAGGAGCCAAGTGAAGTAGAGATACATTTTTATGGTTCATTTGCAAAGACTTACAAGGGGCATGCGACGGATGTTGCTGTCGTTGGTGGTATTTTAAATTTTGAAACAGACGATGAGAGAATTAAAAACTCAATTGAACTTGCGAAAAATAAGGGGATTCGTCTTCAGTATTTTGAAGAACAAGCTCATGTTAGTCATCCAAATACCGTGAAACTTATATTAAAAGAAGGGACGGACGTAATGGAGATTACAGGGATTTCTGTTGGTGGTGGTGCTATACAAATCACGGAACTTGATGGTTTCTTATTAAAATTATCAGGAGAACTGCCTTCCTTATTAATTTTACACAAAGATGCTTATGGTGCTGTGGCGTCTGTTGCCACCGCTTTAACACAACACAAAATTAATATTGGACATATGGAAGTCTCTCGTATTGAAAAAGGACGTACGGCTTTGATGGTTGTAGAGACGGACCAAGTAGTGAGCGAGGAATTGATTCAGGAAATCATGGGGATGAATCATATACTGAAAGTAATTGTTCTTAGTGTATAGATAATAATAAATGATAGGATGAATCAGAGGTAAGAATATGTTTAAAAATATTGAAGAGCTTGTTTCTCAAGCAGAAGAACAGAATAAAAAAATATATGAAATTATGATAGAACAAGAAATTACTGTTACTGAACAAAGCGAAGAAGAAATATTATGTAGGATGAACTATAATTTTAAAGCGATGAAAGATGCAGCAGATAAAGGCGTCAAGGGAGTTATATCCAGTTCAGGGATGACTGGAGGAGATGCAAAAAAACTTTATGATTACTTGCAAAAGGGAAATTATCTCACAGATAAAACATTTTTAACAGCACTATGCTATGCGGTAGGAACCAATGAAGTGAATGCATCCATGGGTGTTATTTGTGCAACACCTACTGCTGGTTCCTGTGGTGTGCTACCAGCAGTAATGCTTGCGATTCAAGAAAAATATAACTTATCCGATGATACAATTGTAAAACATCTTTTTACTGCAGGTGCAATTGGATATGTGATAGCGAATAACGCAAGTATTTCAGGAGCAGCAGGCGGTTGTCAGGCGGAAGTAGGTTCAGCAAGTGCTATGGCAGCAGCGGCAATTACCGAAATGATGGGTGGAACGCCAAGACAAGCAGCACACGCTATGGCAATTGCATTAAAAAATATGTTTGGTCTTTCTTGCGATCCTGTTGCGGGACTAGTTGAAGTTCCATGTATTAAACGTAATGCAGCAGGGGCATCCAATGCACTAACAGCAGCTGAAATGGCACTTGCTGGTATAGAAAGTAGAATTCCATTTGATGAGGTTATAAGTGCGATGTATCAAATTGGATTGTCGATGCCGGTAGGATTAAAGGAAAGAGCGATGGGTGGATTAGCTGCAACGGATACAGGGATAGAGTGGAAGCGTAAAATCATGGGTGAATAATGTGATAGTTTTATATAAAAAACAAAGATTAATTATGTAAAATTAATAAAATAAAATAGAGTAAAAGTTGCGTATAAATTATTTATATGTTAAAATATCACTTGTGTCAAATGATAGTGGAAAATGCAATAGAAAAAAGTAAAGCCTACTACTTCGTTGCAGCAGACTTTACATTAAAAAGGGGAGGATAAGTATTTAACTCTTCTTTTGTATGGTTGCTTTTCATTGGAGGGGGAATCCAACTATTGAAAGAGCATACGCATATCTAATTCTTTATCGGGACCACAAGATAGGCTGTTGTTATCATGTTTAAACCGAGAATAAATTAGATTAACTATAGTATTAACCATTCATGGTGATTTATACAATCAATAATACTTTTTTACAAAATAGTAGCATCGCAGCTACAATATTTATTTTTGATTTAGGCATACTATAAATTAGTATTGATGCAAAATCAAAATTGAGATTGAAAGGATGAAGAAAATGAGATTACTTACTGAGTGGAGAGAATACGCTTATGCGGAAAATATGGATGAAAAAGAA
>CAJJLI010000366.1 GCA_905192625.1 uncultured Clostridium sp.
ATAGGTGTCTATTTAGGAAGCCTATAACAAAAATTAAAACTACTGAAAGGAGGACATTGCAATGAAACGTAATACAAATTTAAACATAAAAAGAATAAGTCAAAACAGTTGTGGATTCAATATTTATCAAAATAAAAAATCATACTCTAATTATGGATATATGGCTAAGAATATTACGGTTCTTGCGGTGGAATCTTTTGAAAATATATAAGTTTATATTAACTTTGGAACATCAAACAGATTTTAGCATTATAAGATGCATATTTCCTTTATAATTCAGATAGTATGATTTTATGGATGATTATCATATCCACATACTATCGGTGATAAAATCATATAAGATGAGTGTAAGAGCCGATAAAACAGATGCTGTAGCATTTGAATATGGCTCTTTTTTTAATTTATTGAGATAAAAGCATAAAATCGATGCTTTTTAAATAAAAAAATACTTTAACTATTAAACTCACTCATGCACATGGATTTCTATCGCCACAGCGCCTGCTCTCATCAGTTGTTATAACGACAAGAAAGAGCTTCGCACATTTTATTCAAAATAGAAATAATTTAAGCGTTATAAAATATGGAGGGAATTTTAATGGCAAAATATAGAGAAACTGTTTGTATGTATTATGAAGCTGTTGGTAAGTGTAAAAAAGGCAGGGATGCCAGTCATCATAATTACTGTCAAAAATGTGATAAATATTATCCTAGAGCAAAAGTAAAACATTTAAACAAAAAGAAGCAACAAATCCAAGAAATAAGAAAAAATGAAAGGTATTAAACAAATGAAAATAGTTGAAGGAAAGTTTAACAGTGCAAAGGTCTTTACAAATGTAGTAGAAGAGGGTGCATTGGCACAAATAAAAACATTATGCGATCAGGAATTTACAAAACAGTCAAAAATTAGAGTTATGCCGGATGTTCATGCAGGAGCTGGTTGCACCATTGGGACCACCATGACTATAGTAGATAAAGTAGTTCCAAATCTAGTTGGGGTTGATATTGGTTGCGGAATGGAGACCGTTGAAATAAAGAATTCACACATTGAAGTTCAAAAGCTAGATAAATTGATATATGACAGGATTCCATCTGGCTTTAATATCAGAGCTACTGCTCATAGATATAATTCAGAAATTGATTTGGAGCAGTTAAAATGTAAAGAGGAAGCTAAAATTAATTTAGACAGAGCGGAACGTTCTTTAGGTACCTTGGGTGGGGGAAATCACTTTATTGAGGTTGGGAAGGATGAAGATGGGAAAATCTATCTTGTAATCCATTCTGGCTCGAGACATTTAGGTTTACAAGTAGCAGAATTTTATCAAGAGCAAGCTTACAAATCGTTAAATGGAAATTCAAATATAGACGTTATGAAATTAATTAAAGAACTTAAATCTACAGGTAGAGAACATGAAATACAAAAGTCAGTAGAAGAGTTAAAAAAACAGAGTTCTACCGATATACCGAAAGCACTAGCGTATGTGTCAGGTCAGCTTTTAGAAGACTATATCCATGACATGAAAATAATTCAAAAATTCGCAATGTTAAATAGAAAAGCAATGATGGATGAAATCATCAAGGGTATGAAATTAAAGGTTGTGGATGAATTTACAACGATTCATAACTATATTGATACGGAAAATATGATATTAAGAAAAGGAGCAGTGTCAGCCCAGGCAGGTGAAAAACTTCTTATACCAATTAACATGAGAGATGGTTCTTTAATCTGTATTGGTAAAGGAAATGCGGATTGGAACTATTCTGCACCGCATGGAGCTGGACGGCTGATGTCAAGAACTCAAGCGAAAAGCACTTACACATTATCAGAGTTTAAAAAAGAAATGAAAGGCATTTACACAACCTCTGTGAATGCTGAAACGCTGGATGAATGTCCTATGGTATACAAGGGAATGGAGGATATTGTTGATAACATCGGAGAAACTGCTGAGATAGTTAAAATCGTGAAGCCTATCTATAATTTTAAGGCTGGGGAAGAAAGCAGAAGATAATTTAGGTGCTACAGAGTATCAGAATAAAGGCTTAGGAACAAAGTTATTCCATATGTTGATTGAGTTTCTTTTTCATGATGCTAATATTAATACCAAGACAATTATTAATAAGATTACTTTGGATACGAATCTAAAAAATATTAGAGCTCAGCATGTTTATGAAAAAATAGGATTTACAAAACTGGTTATTCATAATAATTCATGGAAAGATCAACTTGGTAATTTACAGTCCAGTGTGGAATATGAATTGACGAGAGAACAATATGAGAATGCGTAAGATGAATCTCAGATCAGGAGATTAAGGAAACGATTGCTAAGAATATACTTGCCGATTTACCGGAGGGGATGAGTAGAATCCATGTCTTGTTATGATTCAGTCCGTGAAAAAGCAATCTTTGTAACTTAGAAACGATTCAACACACTGTTAAATCAGACTAGTCATGATGGTTTCGATTTAGTATAATGATTGTTGGTCTTAGTAAACCAAGGAATATACGTGTTAAGAAATATGTATTAGCGTAAAAAGGAGAGAACATATGCCACATTTAAATTTTAAAAACATAGAAAGAAATAAAGTAAAACAACTTTGTAATGACTTAACCGCCCAATTAGCAAAAGTAATTGAATGTCCTGAGGACTGGATTACATTTAATCATATTGAGAGCCAGACATTCGTTCAGGGTGTAGAGAATGACGAAATCGTATTTGTAAATGTAGAGTGGTTTCCGCGAACCCAGGAAGTTCAGGATAAGGTTGCTTCTATTATACATAATGGAGCGACTGGAACTGGTGCGAAAGAAGTTGTGATTATATTCCATGATCTTAAGAAAGAGAGTTATTATGAAGAGGGACAGCATTTCTAAAAGACTTTAATTTAGATAGATGTTAAAGTACATTAAATTATAATAAAGTATTTTTAATTGAAGAAATGATAAAGGCTTTTGCAGAATAGAGATTATTGGTAAGGGCCTTTATTTGTATCAAGCGAAATTACGGATTGTGTAAGAATGTTTTGAAAGCTGATAATCCAAGAGGAGAAGTATGGATTCCAGTGGAAGACATGTAAATGTTACTTAAAGAAAGATAGGTTAAATGATTATTTATACTATAAAATGTTAAAAAGGATGTAGCTAATGAGTGGGAAATATGAAATAGAAAAATTTGTGAAAGAAAATCATGGCAAAGGTGTCTATAAATTGTATCAAGCAATTGCTGCTAAATATAAAAATTGTATTTACTGGCATCCTGGTAATACAAACGAAGAGTGGGACAACGTATTTGTCTGTGTACACAATGACACAGTGATTGGTAAAGGTCAGGTAATGCTGAATGAAAAACAGGATGAGAGTTCCCCTTCTTATGCTGAACACCGTATTTTTATTAATATCAGAGTATTGCCAGAATTTGAGCAAGACGAAGAGGTATTGGATTTACTATACAATGCAGTATGTCAGAAGGCCAATGATATCAAGGCTGGTTTGTGTGAAAGAAAATGCCAGTTATGTGTAGGTAATAAAGAGGAAGAAGAGGGATATAATCGTTATTTCATAAAAAAAGGATTTC
>CAJJLI010000367.1 GCA_905192625.1 uncultured Clostridium sp.
TTGGATTGGTATAAACTAGTGTTTCAATAAAAATTATTAGATATAAGAAGAGAGGTAAATTGTATGGTTTCTTCAAATACAATTTACCTCTCTTTTTGGGTTTATAAAAGATTATATTCAAATTCGTTTAAAAACGTTTCTCAATGTATGCACATAACGTGCTAAGGTAGTTGCACTTTACAGCAGTCGCAGGATTTATTTTAACATCTATACCATAGTTATCATGAGATTACGATTTAAGATTCTGTTTATATGCTTCAATTTGTTCTGCTATATCGTTTAGATACATCCAACGTTCCATTTTTTCTTCTAGTTTTTGTTCGTATTGTTCTTTTTCTTCCATAAGGGCATTTAGTTTTGAATATTCTGTAGCAGATTTCGATATTTGAACTTCTAAATTAGCAATTGTTTGCTCTAACTTATGAATATCATCATCTATGCTTTCATATTCTTTTTGCTCGTTGTAACTAAACTTTGGACGATTGTTTGGCTGTTTCCAAGTGTTTTTACTAGAGTCATTATCCACAGAACTTTTTGAATCACTAGCCTTATTGTGGATAGAGGAACTCTTCTCATCGCCTGGCAGTGGATAAGTTTCTTTACTCTCTCTTTTTTCTTTATAATCACTAAAACTACCCTCGTACTGTACAATAGAACCATTGCCTTCGAAGGAGAAAATTCGATCTACGACCTTATCAAGAAAATATCTGTCGTGGGATACTGTAATTACAATACCATCAAAATTCTCTAAATACGCTTCTAAGATGTTTAGAGTTTGGATGTCTAGATCGTTTGTAGGCTCGTCTAATATTAATACATTTGGGGCCTCCATTAAAACTTTAAGTAGATATAATCTTCGTTTCTCTCCACCAGATAGCTTGGAAATCAATGAATATTGCATTGCTCCTGTGAATAGAAATTTCTCGCACATTTGAGAAGCAGTCACAACACCATCTACCGTTTGAATGAATTCTGCAGTATCTTTTACATAATCAATTACCTTTTGCTGTTCGTTTAAGGCTTCATTTTCCTGTGAGAAATACCCAATTTTAACGGTACTTCCAGTATGAACCTCCCCTTTATCAGGTAGGAGTTGGTTTGTAATTATTTTTAATAAGGTTGATTTTCCGCATCCATTTGGACCAATGATTCCGATGCGATCTCCAGGTAGAAATATATAAGAAAAGTCATCAATATAGGTTTTGTCATCAAATTGTTTAAAGACATGATCCAGTTCAATGGTTTTCTTTCCTAAACGACTTGAGACGGATGAAATTTCAACGCTTTTATCTTCTTCAATGGCAGCACGATCTCTAAGTTTTTCAAAGCGTTCAATGTGTGCTTTTTGTTTGGTGGAACGTGCTTTAGCACCACGCATCATCCACTCCAATTCAACGCGGTATAAACTTTTATTTTTTCGTTCTGTTGCCATCTCTATTTCTTCGCGGGCGGCTTTTAACTCTAAAAATTTTAAATAATTGGCTTGATAACTATATAAATGACCTTTATCAATTTCTACAATACGGTTGGTTACTTTATCAAGAAAATATCGGTCATGGGTAATCATTACGAAAGCGCCTCGATACTTGTTTAGATAATCCTCAAGCCACTCTACCATCTCGTTGTCTAAGTGGTTTGTAGGCTCATCCAATACTAAAATATCAGCAGGAGTTAATAATGTACGCACTAGCGCTGCTCTCTTTTTTTGTCCACCAGATAAAATCTTTGGAGATTCATCATAATTGGAAAGTCCAAGTTTTATCAACATGGATTTGGCTTCACCTTCTAGGTTACGATAGGATTCTTCTGCTGTTTTACCTTGTATAACATTTTCAAGTAAAGAGAGTTCATCATTAAACTCTGGTACTTGAGGTAAATATTCGATTCGTATTTTTTTGCCCTTTGTGATGGTTCCAGAATCGGCTTCTTCAATGCCAGCGATTATTTTTAGTAAGGTAGATTTTCCAGTACCATTGATACCAATGATACCGATTCGATCATAATCGTTGATACCAAGACTCTCATTTATTAAAAGCATTCGATCTGTATAGCTTTTGCTTATGTTTTCCATTGTTAACAGGTTCATAAATACCTCTTTCTAAATTTAGAATTGACGATTTGTATAGTGCCCATTCTACACTATTTTTCATATGATTGCAAAGGGGGACGAAAAAAGACGGGAAAATGATACAGTTGAAATCGATGAGGTTTGTGATAAAATTTTATGGGGATAATAACAATAGGGATATGTTAGGATTGGGGTTTTATTATTTTATATAAGTACGTTCATAATAGTATGAATTAATGTGTCGCTGAGCGATAGAAAGGATGTAATTATGTCAAAAATTGATTTAGTTCGAGCAGAGATGATGAAAGCGATGAAGGCAGGAGATAAAGCAAGGAAAGATGCTCTTTCAGCATTACTTAATGCTTTAAAGAATGCTGCGATTAATAAGCGTGAAGATTTAACGCAAGAGGAAGAGAATACTGTAATACTAAAAGAAATAAAACAATTAAGAGAAACATTAGATACAGCGCCTGCGGATCGTACTACTATTATTGAAGAATGTACATTCCGAATTTCTGTATTATCTGAGTTTGCCCCAAAGGCAATGGATGAAGAGGAAGTAAAGGCAGTTATCAAAGAAGTAATTGAAACTTTAGGAATAACAAATCCTAGTGCAAGTGACAAAGGTAAGATAATGAAAGAGCTTATGCCAAAAGTAAAGGGAAAAGCAGATGGCAAGATGGTCAATGAGCTTGTAGCTAAGATGTTTTCCTAAAAGTAATAAACAATTTTAGTCATATTACTCCTAGTAAGGTCATATATTTCGATAAGACGAGCAGTTTGATTTTAATGGTCAATAAACGGTAAGGGAGGAGTAATATGGCTGAATACAAACGCTTAATTACGTATGCATATAGTTATGAGTCAGGATTAAAGAAGCACAATGTTGGGCATGCAAGAGTTGAGGTTTATGGCAGTGAGCTTAAGGTCAAAGTAAATATAAAGGCACCGAGTTATTCGGAAAAAGTTCTAAAGGTATACTTTTACAAGCGGATAAGCGGAGGCCTAAAAACATCTTATTTTTGTGATGTTAGTGTCCCAAATGGAAGTGTGGATGAAAAATTCCAAACAAAGACGAATAATTTAGGTGATTCTAGTTTACAGTTTCATGAGTTAGATGGATTTGTCTTATTCTTTAATCCCGCAAAATGCATCGTGTTTGATTTAAAGGACCAAGTACTGACAAACGAAGAAATACATAATATTGGAATGGAAAGAAGCCAAGTGAAAAGTTCCTTGAGCAATCAAGAACAGGAAAAAGAAGTTAAAGAGGATAAGATAGAACAAAACAGTGGTAACGTTGCTTTAGGAGAAAGCAAGAAACTCGAGAATCTTACTGAATTAACAGAGAATTACCAAAATGAAGAGACTAAGGTATACGATAATGATGCGGAACCGATTGAGGATGCAGAAGGAATAGAGACTGAGGTTTACGATAATAGTTCACAACCGATTGAGGATGTGGAAGGAATAGAAACTGAAGCCTATGATA
>CAJJLI010000368.1 GCA_905192625.1 uncultured Clostridium sp.
GAAATACAAGAATTTGATACATTAAGTGAAGATTTGCTCCATACACAAGCAAGTGTTGGTAGGATTTCTGCATTAATGAATCCATTAACTTATATTGTTGTTAATATTGCGATTATAGCGATTATTTGGTATGGCGGTATTGAAGTAGATACAGGAAGATTAACGCAAGGCGAAGTGATAGCTTTAGTAAATTATATGATGCAAATTCTGTTGGCCTTAATTACGATGTCATTATTAATGGTGTCCTTAACGAAAGCAACAGCCTCCATTGCTCGAGTGAATGAAGTATTTGATAAAACAACGAGCATTATAGATGGTGAAGAATCTAGTGAAGATATCAATTCAAGTGAACAAGAAGAATCCTCTACAAATTTAAATGAATGTAAAGTTTGTTTTAAGGATGTAACATTCTCCTATGAAAACGATTCGGATGCCTCATTAAGTAATGTATCATTTTCTGTAACGGAGGGAGAAACCATCGGAATTATTGGTGGTACTGGCGCTGGGAAATCAACGTTGGTGAATCTAATTGCACGTTTTTATGATGTTTCTAAAGGAGCTGTTTTGGTCGATGGTGTAGATGTTAAAGAGTACAAATTATCTACGTTACGTGGGAAAATTGGTATGGTGCCTCAAAGGGCGGTGCTTTTTAAAGGAAGTATTCGCGATAATATGAAGTGGGGAAAAAAAGATGCTACCGATGAAGAAATATATGAGGCACTTGATATTGCACAGGCAAGAGAATTCGTAGACTCTAAGCCAAATGGACTGGATGAGGAAATCTCACAAGGTGGTAAAAATTTATCTGGTGGTCAAAGACAAAGACTAACAATTGCAAGAGCGCTGGTAAAAAAGCCAGAAATATTAATTTTAGATGATAGCGCGTCTGCACTGGACTATGCAACCGATGCGAAACTTCGAAAGGCAATAGCGACTCAGACAAAAGGAATGACCGTATTTATAGTTTCTCAAAGGGCGACAACCATAAAAAATGCCGATCGTATTGTAGTTCTGGATGATGGTAAAATGGTAGGTTTCGCAAAACATGAAGAATTATTAAGTACTTGTAAGGTTTACAAAGAAATCTGTCTTTCCCAATTATCGAATGAAGAGGTGAACAGATGAGAAGAGAAGAGAGAAATAATCCAAGTTCCAAATCACAAAAAGATGTAATAAAACGCATACTATTATTACTAAAACCATATACAGTATTCTTGATTTTATCCTTTATCTTTGCCATTATTAGTGTTGGGTTAACCCTCTACGTACCTATAATTATTGGTGATAGTATTGATTTTATTGTGGAAAAAGGTAATGTAAATTTTAGCGGAATAAAAGTGACATTGATACGATTGCTACTGGTTGTCATTATTACTGCAATTGCACAATGGTTCATGAACTTGTGTAACAACCGGATGACTTTTTACGTAGTGAAAGATATTCGTGAAAAGACATTTCGTCAACTTCAGATTGTACCATTAAAATATGTAGATTCACATCAATATGGTGATATTATCAGTAGAGTTGTAACAGATGTAGAGCAACTTTCAGATGGGCTATTAATGGGTTTTACTCAGCTATTTACCGGTGTAATTACGATTTTAGGAACTTTGGTTTTTATGTTGTCTATTAATGTTAAGATAACGTTAATTGTTGTGTTAATTACGCCACTTTCCTTGTTTATGGCTAACTTTATTGCAAAACGTACATTTTCAATGTTTCAATTACAGTCTAAAACAAGAGGTGAGATGACTTCCTTGGTAGAAGAAATGGTTGGGAACCAAAAAATAGTTCAAGCATTTGGTTACGAAGAGGAAGCAAAAGAGCGATTTGATGCAATCAATCAAAGACTCCAAAGCTGTTCTGTAAAAGCTATATTTTTCTCGTCATTAACCAATCCGAGTACTCGATTTATTAATGGTTTGGTGTACGCAGGCGTAGGTATCTTTGGCGCTATTTCCGCCATTCAGGGAAGAATAACCGTTGGTAAACTATCTAGTTTCTTGAATTATGCAAATCAATACACTAAGCCATTCAATGAGATATCGGGTGTTGTAACAGAGCTCCAAAATGCATTTGCATCTGCAAAACGTGTATTTGAATTGATGGATGAACCTGCGCAGATTCCAGATAAAAAAGATGCAATCCAGCTACAGGAAGTAGATGGAAGTGTTGAATTAAGTCACGTAAGTTTTTCCTATAAAAAAGAGGTGCCTTTAATTGAAGACTTGAACTTGTCAGTAAAACCAGGGCAAAGAATAGCAATTGTTGGTCCGACGGGTTGTGGAAAAACTACAATAATAAATTTATTGATGCGATTTTATGATGTAGATCAAGGTAGTATTATAGTAAGTGGGAATGACATTCGTGATATTACAAGAGATAGTTTGCGCGCTAATTATGGAATGGTGTTGCAAGAGACGTGGTTAAAGTCTGGAACAATTCGTGAGAATATAGCTTATGGAAAACCAGAAGCTTCGGATGAAGAGATAATAAATGCAGCAAAAGCAGCTCACGCTCATAGTTTTATTAGCCGTTTGCCAAATGGTTATAACACGTTAATCAATGAGGAGGGCGGCAATATATCACAAGGTCAGAAACAGTTACTTTGCATTGCAAGGGTAATGCTTTGTTTACCTCCGATGCTTATACTTGATGAAGCAACGTCATCCATTGATACTCGAACCGAAATTCACATCCAAAAAGCATTCGCTACGATGATGCAAGGTAGAACGAGCTTTATTGTTGCACATAGACTTTCTACAATTAAAGAAGCAGATATTATTTTAGTAATGAAAGATGGTCATATCACCGAACAAGGAACACACGATGAATTATTGGAGCAGAAGGGATTTTATGCAAACCTTTATCAGAGTCAGTTTGCAGTGAATTAAGGAGAAACCGGAACCAATGTAAACGTTTTGACTGTATTATAAATTCGACGTTCAATATGTTAATTATAAAATAAAGGGGTTAATACAAAACATGTGAACATAGCATATGTTTTTGTATTAACCCCTTTATAGTTAGGATAGTATGAGCTACTCAAAGATAGTGCTTAAATTATCATGGGATACAGTAACCGCTGGTTTAAAATCATCCGATAGCCCATAGTTAACAATACTTATTGCAAATTGCATAGCTTCTGGATGATGTAAAATATCCTGTAGTTGGCTCGTTAAAACCAATAGTTTACCTTCCATGACATTCGCTTCAAAGAGTAAGGAAAGCTTATGATTTCGTTCGAAATTATCAATCATTTGAACGATTGGATGTAATTCTTGGCTTAAGCCATCCAAGATTGCCAACTGACTTGCAGTAATAATTTTGTACCACTGTGGAGTGGAATAGCTTTCAGATTTAAAATCGCGTAAGGCAGGGTGGCATGTATCAATATAGAGCCCCATGGTTCCAATAGGAATGTCTTTATTTACACTTTCTGAGATAGAACGAAACATTGGATAGCACCAAAAGTCAGTACAATAAAAGCCATCCAGTGATTTTTTCAGGTGTTCTGGGATAAAGAGCACTCGTTGTTTCTTCTCTAATAGTGACATT
>CAJJLI010000369.1 GCA_905192625.1 uncultured Clostridium sp.
ATACAAAGAACTTTAGGAGAAGTATTTCAGTACATATAAGGATAAGCACATTGAGTGTATATAATTGTTAATTAAGTACTTTAATTGTTACATGAAAAGAGTAAGAATGTAATTAAGCGTTTATTTTATGGTAATAAAAAGTTTGAAAATAAATTGAAAGATACAAAAATGGTATTGTATTCAAGTACTTTGCGTGTTAATATGTCAATGTTGAATAAAATTTTATAGTACAAGATGTATTAGTGTAATTTTAATTAACAGAGAATGTTTAGAACTGAACTAATTATAATTGAAATTGAGATTTGATATGTAACAAAGAGTAGAATTCAAAGCAATTAAAAGATTGGATAATTAGGAGGCTAACAATGAAATTTTTTGTTGATACAGCAAATGTAGAAGATATTAAAAAAGCAAATAGTATGGGTGTAATCTGTGGTGTTACTACAAATCCGTCCTTAATAGCAAAAGAAGGTAGAGATTTTAAAGAAGTAATTAAAGAGATTACTTCAATTGTAGATGGACCAATCAGTGGCGAAGTAAAAGCTACTACTGAAGATGCAGAAGGCATGATTAAAGAAGGTAGAGAAATAGCAGCAATTCATCCAAACATGGTTGTAAAAATTCCAATGACTGTTGAAGGATTAAAAGCTACAAAAGTTTTATCTAGTGAAGGTATTAAAACGAATGTAACATTAATATTTTCAGCGAACCAGGCTTTACTTGCTGCAAGAGCAGGTGCTACCTATGTGTCTCCATTCCTTGGAAGATTAGATGATATTTCAACTCCAGGAATTGATTTAATACGTGCTATTTCTGAAATTTTTGATATCTATGGTATAGAAACAGAAATTATTGCAGCTAGTGTTCGTAATCCAATTCATGTTACTGATTGTGCCTTAGCTGGAGCAGATATTGCAACAGTTCCTTATAGCGTAATTGAGCAGTGTACGAAACATCCATTGACAGATCAAGGAATTGAAAAGTTCAAAGCGGATTATAAGGCTGTGTTTGGTGAGTAATATATAAAGATAATTGAATATCTTTATACACATTGGAATACTTAAACGGCGAAAGAAGCCTCTAGTGAATGACAATTGCTAAAGTATCTTTCATAAAAAGAGTTATAATGATATCAAAAAAATTACTTTTGATTTATTTTGTACTATTTTATATATCTTTTATGAAAGAGGCTTTGGCAACAAATTAAAAATTGGTTGATTCCAAAGTAATTGCATTATTTATGTAACTACTTTGTATTATATTTTAGGAGGAAATTTCATGAACAACATTGATACAATGTCAGTCAATGCTATCCGAGTTTTAGCAGCAGATGCCGTACAAAAAGCAAAGTCTGGACATCCTGGTCTTCCACTTGGTTGTGCTGCTATTGCATATGAGTTATGGGCAAAAGAAATGAAACACAATCCAGCAAACCCTGATTGGGCAAACCGTGACCGTTTTATATTATCTGGAGGACATGGATCTACATTATTGTATTCATTACTTCATTTATTTGGTTATGGATTAACCAAGGAGGATTTAGCACAGTTTAGACAGTTAGACTCCTTAACACCAGGTCATCCAGAGTATAGACATACAAAAGGTGTAGAAGCTACAACAGGTCCTTTAGGAGCTGGTATGGCTATGGCAGTAGGTATGGCTATGGCGGAAGAACATTTAGCAGCAAAGTTTAATAAAGAAAATTATCCAGTTATGGACCATTACACTTATGTATTAGGTGGCGATGGTTGTATGATGGAGGGTATTTCTTATGAGTCTATGTCATTAGCAGGTACATTAGGATTAAATAAACTGATTGTATTTTATGATTCAAATAAGATTTCCATCGAAGGGGATACCGATATAGCTTTTACAGAGGATGTTAAGAAGCGTTTTGAAGCTTTTCATTTTCAGACATTAGTGGTGGAAGATGGTAATAATCTTGAGGAAATTGGAAATGCAATTAAAGCTGCGAAAGCAGATAAAGAGCATCCTTCCTTAATTATTGTTAAGACAGAGATTGGCTATGGTTGTCCTGCAAAACAAGGAAAAGCAAGTGCTCATGGAGAACCTCTTGGAGAAGATAATGTTGATGCATTAAAAGAAAATATTTTATGGCCATCTAAGGAAGCTTTCTACGTACCAGACGAAGTATATGCAAATTATAAAGCAATTGCTGATGAAAAAGCAAAAGATGAAGATGAATGGAATGCTATGTTTGCAGAGTACTGTGAAAAGTATCCTGAAATGAAAGAAGCGTGGGATAGAGAGTTTGATTTAGATATTGCTAAAAATTTAATAGATAACGATGATTTTTGGAAATACGATAACAAACCAGAAGCTACTAGAAATCTTTCTGGTATGGTAATCAATCGTTTAAAAGATTACGTACCTAACTTGATTGGTGGTTCTGCGGATCTTTCTCCTTCTACAAAGACATATATGAAAGATGAAGGAGATTATTCAATAGATAATAGACTTGGAAGAAACCTTCATTTTGGTGTAAGAGAGTTAGCAATGGCAGCAATCGGTAATGGTATGACTTTACATGGTATGCGTGCATATGTTTCTACTTTCTTTGTATTTAGTGATTATGTTAAACCGATGGCACGTTTATCTTCCTTAATGAGAATACCAACTACTTATGTATTAACTCATGATAGTATTGGTGTTGGTGAAGATGGTCCAACCCATGAGCCAATCGAACAACTAGCTATGTTAAGAGCGATGCCGAACTTCCATGTATTTCGTCCAGCGGATGCTACAGAAACTATAGCGGCATGGTATAGTGCTGTAACTTCAAAGGAAACACCAACAGCGCTTGTATTAACAAGACAGAACTTACCTCAATTAGAGAACTCTTCAAAAGATGCTTTAAAAGGAGCTTATATATTAGAAGACTCTAAGAAAGAAACACCAGATGCGATTCTTATTGCGACTGGTTCTGAAGTTTCCCTAGCAGTGGAGGCAAAAGCAGAACTTGCAAAAGAGGGAATTGATGTTCGTGTAGTAAGTATGCCATGTATGGATATCTTTGAAGAACAATCTGCTGAATATAAAGAGTTAGTATTGCCAAAGAATGTACGTGCGAGAGTTGCTGTTGAAGCCTTAATCGATTATGGTTGGGGTAAATATGTAGGTCTTGATGGTGCCACAGTTACTATGAGAAGTTTTGGTGCATCAGCTCCAGCAGCTACTTTATTTGAAAAGTTTGGATTTACAACTGAGAATGTTGTAAACGCAGTAAAATCTGTTTTATAATTAAGTTAATATAGAATTTATGTATCAATTTAAGCATGTGAAAGTAATGTTTACTTTAATTTTCTTTAACGATTAGAAGGAAATTCAATCTAAATATTATTTGCACATGCTTTTTATATATCACAATTAATATTATTAAAACAGCTAATTTTTTTAAGAACTTTATTTTACAGAGTATTTTATTCTTCAAAGTAGAAAGTGTTTTATTTTTTTAAGCCCCCTATTTTAAAAGCATTCGATTTTTGAAGAATTCTATTTTTAAAGTATTCTATTTTGAAGAATTCTATTTTTAAAG
>CAJJLI010000370.1 GCA_905192625.1 uncultured Clostridium sp.
AAGTCAAACACTTTGCAGAAGCATTACTGCTGCGGTAAAAGATACTGGTATAAATAAAAACCTACTACCAAGAATTTATATATCTGGATGCCCAAACAGTTGTGCAAGACATCAAGTAACACAACTTGGATTTGTTGGTAAAAAGAAAAAGATAGGCGATAGCGTAGAAGATGTGTTTGAATTATTTATTGATGGTATGGTGAGTAAGGACAAAACAAACTTGGGTGAAAGCCTTGGCGTTATGTTAATCAAAGATATTCCTACATTCATCATCGAATTGGAGAAAGAATTGGAAGAAAAGAACGTTGATTATTCTGAGTATATTAAAGAATATAAAGAAAGTTTAATTCATCTTGCTTCAAAATATCTTGCATAATACTTTTAATAAAAGAGGGTGTATGTATTCACACCTTCTTTTTTTGATTATTTTTATATTTATATGTATGAAATCTCATATAATATGTAATAAGTATTGTAAAACATGCAAAAATGATTTAATATTGCAAGCGTCGTAATTGCATGATAAACTAGGGATAGTAAATTGAGAGTTAGAAAGAAGGATTATAGTACATGGAAAGAAAGGCCGAATCTAGGCATATCATAAAGAAAGTGCAAGACAATAGCATTGCTATGGAGTTGGAATTAGAGTCTGGTGATGAATTGTTACGCATCAATGGTAAAAAAATTAAGGATGTATTTGATTATCATTATTTAATAAATGATGAGTTCTTAACCTTAATCGTGAAAAAACAAAACGGTGAAGAATGGGAACTTGAAATTGAAAAAAATTATGAAGATGATTTAGGAATTGAATTCGAAGAAGGACTTATGGATCAATACCGTTCTTGTAAAAATAAATGTATCTTCTGTTTTATTGACCAGATGCCTCCTGGAATGAGAGATACTTTATATTTTAAGGATGATGATGCAAGACTTTCATTTTTACAAGGAAACTATATCACTTTAACGAATATGAGTGATGAGGATGTTGATCGTATTTGCTTTTATAAATTATCACCGATTAACATATCAATTCATACAACCAATAGAGAACTTAGAGAAAAAATGCTTCACAATCGATTTGCAGGGGATGCGTTGAATAAATTGCAAAAATTTTATGATGCCGGCATTGAAATGAATGGACAAGTTGTTTTGTGTAAGGGATACAACGATGGGGAAGAATTAGATAAGACCATTGAAGATTTAAGTAATTACCTACCATATATGAAGAGTGTATCCGTTGTACCCGTTGGACTAACGAAGTTTCGTGAAAAACTCGCACCATTAGAAAAGTTTAACAAAGAAGATTCTATCAAATTAATAGAACAAATAGAAGCATGGCAAGCAAAAATCAAACGTAAACATGGAACGCATTTTATATATGCAAGTGACGAATGGTACATTACAGCGGAGAGAGAATTACCGAAGGAAGAAGCGTATGAAGGCTACCCACAAATAGAAAATGGTGTAGGGATGGTAAGATCACTAGAAGAAGAATTTAAAGAAGTTTATTCAACCCTTGCTGGCGATGGTAGAGAAAAGAAGATTTCTATGGCAACAGGTGTACTAGCGGCACCAATTGTTACAAAACTTAGTGAGACACTAACTAAGAAATATCCAAATATTAAAGTGAATGTCTATACAATTTTTAACGAGTTTTTTGGACATGAGATTACGGTTGCGGGACTACTCACTGGACAAGATATTATTAAGCAATTATCAGGCAAAGATTTAGGAGATTATCTAGTTTTACCGAATGTATTATTGCGAGATGGAGAAAATGTACTACTAGACGATTTAACTGTAAATGATATCGAAAAGGCTTTACAAACACCTATTCGTATTGTAAAATCAGAAGGAGCGTCATTTATTGACATAATATTAAATTAACCTTATTAAGAATAAAAAAGAATTGTTGTAAAGTGCAAGGTTATGCTGCAATTGCTAAGTGATAGGTGTGTATTACTTGCAATCAGTATCGTAGTTATGTACCGTAGATTATGAGGTAATAAGGTATAATTAAATGGCTAATGAAATGAAAGTTTATATTAGTTATTTTTAATTTGTTTTGTGTTTCTTAATTGAAACTACATTACAATAGAATAAGATATAGTTAAGTGAATGCATGAATGGAAATACATGCATTTCAGGAAAGAGGTAAGAATGAGTAGACCAATTGTAGCAATCGTAGGAAGACCAAACGTTGGTAAGTCTACATTGTTTAATGCGTTAGCAGGAGATAGAATTTCTATAGTTAAAGATACACCAGGTGTTACTAGAGATCGTATCTATGCTGAAGTAACATGGCTAGATAAGCAATTTACAATGGTTGATACTGGTGGTATTGAACCAGAAAGCAAAGATATGATGCTAAAGTACATGCGCGAACAAGCAGAAATCGCAATTAGTACTGCAGATGTTATCGTATTTGTTGTTGATGTTCGTCAAGGTTTAGTAGATGCAGATTTTAAAGTAGCGGACATGCTAAGAAAATCTGGAAAGCCTATTATCTTAACAGTAAATAAAGTGGATAGTTTTGAAAAATTCATGGGTGACGTGTACGAGTTTTATAATCTTGGTATTGGTGATCCTATGGCGGTTTCAGCAGCCTCTATGTTAGGCTTTGGCGATTTGCTTGATGAAATTGTTGGCCATTTTTCTCCAGAATTACTTGAAGAAGAGGAAGATGAGAGACCAAGAGTAGCAATCGTTGGTAAACCAAATGTAGGTAAATCATCCATCATTAATAAATTATTGGGAGAAAATCGTGTTATCGTTTCTGATGTTGCAGGAACAACACGTGATGCTATAGATACCGCTGTAACATGGAATGGTAAGGAATATGTTTTTATTGATACAGCTGGTTTACGTAGAAAAAATAAAATTAAAGAAGAAATTGAACGTTTTAGTATCATTCGTACTGTAAGCGCAGTAGAACGTGCAGATGTTGTTATGGTAGTTATCGATGCTTCTGAAGGAGTAACGGAACAAGATGCTAAGATTGCAGGTATTGCTCACGAACGTGGAAAAGGTGTTATTATAGCTGTTAACAAATGGGATGCAATTGAAAAAGACGATAAAACAATATACAAACATACCAATCGTATACGAGAGATTTTATCCTTTATTCCATATGCAGAGATTATGTTTATTTCAGCGAAAACTGGTCAACGTTTGACTAAGATGTTTGATCACATCGAAGTGGTAATTCAAAACCGTAATCTTAGAATTGCTACTGGTGTTTTAAATGAAATTATGATGGAAGCGACAGCATTGCAGCAGCCACCATCAGATAAAGGAAAACGTTTAAAACTGTTTTATATCACTCAGGTTGCAATTAAACCTCCTACATTTGTTATATTTGTAAATGATAAAGAACTTATGCACTATTCATATACAAGATATATTGAGAATAAGATTAGAGAGGCTTTTGGATTTTCGGGAACATCATTAAAGTTTTTTATACGTGAACGAAAAGAAAACGCTTAATTATCATTCGGTGGAGGATTAAAAGCAATGCTTTCAAGAATATTGCTTTGTCTTCTTTGT
>CAJJLI010000371.1 GCA_905192625.1 uncultured Clostridium sp.
TAACCGATATATGCTATACCAAGTGGTATTACATGTTCTGGAATATTAAGTACACGTGATACTTTATCCACTAGTGGATTTACTGATTCTGATAAATAAACCCCTATCCAAACCGAAGCCAAACCCAACTGGGATGCTGCTAAAAGTATATTTTGCATAGATGCGCTACAATCTTGTACCCACATTTGCTTCGTGCTTTTGCATAGTTTCGTATTTCCACAAACGGTAATGGCACAAGGAGCATTGTACCTTCCCATTGGAATTACATTTCTAACTTCTTTTAATATGTTCTCATCTTGTGTGATTATGATTTCCCATGGTTGAGTATTACAAGCGGAAGGAGCCGCCATTGCTGCTTTTAAAAGAAGTTCAATCTTTTCTTGTTCTACTGGTTGATCCGTAAAGGAACGAACGCTTCTTCGTTTTGTAAATATGTTAAGTATCTCATCGTACATCTCTTTTCTGTTCCTTTCCTTTTTTTAAATATCTGTTACATTCTTATTTTTCATAAATGCTGGTTCCTTACCATTTTTCGTAAATATATGTATGACTAACTATATCATAAGCAATTGTATAAATCTAGAATATTATGGGATTTTTATAGATTCGAGCAGAAAACAAATGACAAAATATGGTGATAATGCTATGATTATAACGTAAAATAAGTCGATAAATAAAATTTTATGGAGGTCAATATGAAGGATTACTGTAATAAAGTTATTTTTGCTAATTATTTCAGGGGAATTGAAGCAGTTGGCGGTAAGTTGTACTTTGATGGAAATGGTTTAACTTTTAAATCACACAAGCTAAATATACAAAGAGGAGAGACTAGAATTGAATATAATGAAATTCAAGAAGTTTCAAAAATCAATACATTAGGTATTGTTCCAAACGGAATATCCATCTTATCAAAAGATGGTTTTTCTCATAAATTTGTAATATATAATCGAAAAGACGTTATTTGTTTTTTGCAAAGTAAGTTCATTTAAAATAGCAACATATTCAAGTTTTTTGTGATTCAGATTTGACAAATAAAAGACAAGGGAGTTTGAGATAGATTGTGAAATTAGGCAATGTGTATTTTGAAGTATCCCAGTTATAATAGTTACATAAAAAAGAACTGTTATAATTCCACGAAAACTTACTTTCGCTAATTACAACAGTTCAATTATTGCATACATATTGATTATAACTAGATTATAGCCTCCATTGTAAAAATCCCTATGGACGAATCTGGCCATTACCAAAAATAACAAACTTCGTACTGGTTAATGCTAATAAGCCCATTGGCCCTCTTGCATGAAGCTTTTGGGTACTAATACCAATTTCAGCACCAAATCCAAATTCATTACCATCCGTAAATCTTGTAGAAGCATTCACATAAACTGCAGCCGCATCGATTTCATTTTGAAACCTTAAAGCATTGTTGTAATCACTTGTAATGATTGCTTCAGAATGGCCTGTATTATAATGATTGATGTGAGCAATTGCTTCTTCAATAGAATCAACAACTTTTACCGATATGAAAAGATCCAAATATTCTTTATAAAAATCTTCTTCTGTCGCTTCTTCCATTTCACAGCAAATAGCTCTTGCTCTCTCATCTGCTCTGAATACAACTTGTTTTTCTGACAAGCGCTGGTATACCAATGGTAAAAATTCAGTCGCTATTTTACTATGAACAACCAAGGATTCACATGCATTACAAACACCTAAACGCTGTGTTTTTGCATTGTCAATAATATCAAGTGCCATATTAAAATCTGCAAATTCATCTACATAAATATGACAATTACCCGTTCCAGTTTCAATGACAGGAACTGTACTATTCTTAACAACAGACTGAATTAAACCAGCACCACCTCTTGGTATCAAAACATCGAGGTACTCGTTTAGTCTCATAAACTCAGTCGCTGTCTCTCTACTAGTGTCTTCAATCAATTGAACAGCGTCTTTTGTTATACCAACAGACTCTAACGCTTCTTGAATTACTAAAGTAATCACTTTATTTGAGTGAATTGCATCGCTTCCACCTCTTAATACAACAGCATTTCCAGTCTTAAAACATAGTCCGAATGCATCTGCTGTAACGTTCGGTCTTGACTCATAAATCATACCAATGACGCCCATCGGTACACGTTTTTGCATGATTTGAAGGCCATTTGGTCGATTTTCCATTGAAACCATTTCACCAATTGGATCTTTTAAAGAAGCGATTTGAGTTAACCCATCCGCCATACCTGCTATTCTCTCACTCGTTAAACGCAAACGATCAATTAACGACTCCATCATTCCATTATTTTTCGCATGAGTAATATCAACTGCATTAGCATTTAAAATACGGTCCTCATTTACAATCAAAGCCTTAGCTGCTGCTAATAAGGCTTTATTTTTATCTTCTTGGCCAAGTAAATTCAATTGTGTCGCTGCTTTTTTTGCTTTTTTTCCGATAGAATTTAAATACTCCATAATTCACTCAACTTTCCTTTTTATTTCTAATCAAATCCAACTTCATCCCTTTATCAATCTTAACTTAAACCTTTTTGTTTCATTAAACTAAGATTTTAAATATCCATGATTCGAAACATTAAAAAATGTGCCTTATGCTATCATTCATCTCAAAAATTAGTAACTAAGTTACATTTTTAAAATCTGTTTATCTGAAATTTATAAAATAAACCCAACAAAAGTGACGATATAAAAAAATGCAATTTATTTATCGTATGAATTCACGCGAAGGTGTTATCAGCTTTTTGGGTTGATAATCATATACTTTTGTTGGAATATAATCGTATATTTGAAAATCATATGCTAATGCTATGGTTTTTATATCTTCGTTTGAATATCTTTCAAGATAACGATCGTAATATCCACCACCATAACCAATACGATGTAATTCTTGATCAAACGCTACACCAGGCATAATCATTGTATAATTCAACGTTTCCTCATATGTAATAGGTACCTTAGAAACTGGTTCTAAGATACCTAACTTACTTGGGCTTAGTTCATCTAATGACTGAATCTCATAAAACTCCATACGTCGTTTTTCAAGAACTTTAGGAACTGCCACACGTTTTGAATTTTGAAAAGCATAATTGATGATTTTATGGGTATCAACTTCCTTTGCAAAAGAAACATAGCATAGAATCATATGCGCATTTATGAATTCATCCTGTCGGATGAGCTTATTAAATATTTCGATATTATATGCATCCATTTCAAGATTTGACATTTCATTTCTTTTATCTATAATATCTGCACGAATTGTTTTTTTATCCATACTGCCTCATTTCCACATAAAATCACGTTTGAAATAAATTAAATCAATCGCTACAAACTAATTCTCTTTCTTTGATTTATCTTTTTGTGCTAAATCAGTTACCGTTCCATCTTCATTTAAAATTGATATATTATTTAAAGTACCACGCATATTTGCACGAATTGCAGCAATATAATCTGCACGTAGTTGTCTTTGTTCTTTTTTTTCCTCTTCTGTTAATCCTTCATTCTGAGATTTATGGTATAGTTCATTGAT
>CAJJLI010000372.1 GCA_905192625.1 uncultured Clostridium sp.
TTTTTCTAAACTACCAAACGTATTTTACTAATTAAAAAAGAATACATCTGCTAATGTACCATCATCATACTCCGTCCGAGGATATGAATTAACTAATTCATAATTACCGTTCGTATACTCATTAATAACTTTATTCCAAAATTGAATGGATGATAGGTTCTTGGGATGTCGTTTTAATTGCCATCTACCTTTGTGCTTATCTAACACTTGAAAGAAAGCTTGTTTTCCAACACCGGAACGACGATATTTATACATTACAAAAAATTCAGCCACTTGAAAATCGGTTTCTCTATCATCCACTTCTGGCAAATCAATAACCATAACAAAGCCTGCCAAATTCCCATCCACAACTATAAAATATGCCCATCTGTTTTTTTCGGTCCAATAATAATCTAGATATTGATATCCATATAATCCGAGCTTGTTTACATCTCGATTATCATATTGCGAAAACTCATAATCATACTTTTCTAACAGATTACTAAGTATTTCTCTTTCCTCTAATTTAACTAGTTGCAATTCCACCTTCATCTGTTTTCCCCCTGGTAATTACCTAACTTCGTGTTTTTTGATCAATAATTTCTACTAATGTAAAATTCCATATTCTACCAACTATCAACGTAAAGTTAAAAATGTACTCATTTGTTAGATGTATTTCTATCGATTTTTTAAATGCTATCACGTCTATTTAATTTTTTTCAATAATAATCAGAGGAACCATCATTTCTTTTTCTGTCATTCCAGCATGCACTCCAATAAAGTGATTTGCTTCCTCTCTAGAATTAAAAATTGAAACATCGCTGATGCCTACCGCCAGGTAATCTCCTAAAAAATCTTTAAATCTAGGATGATTCTTGCCATTTCCAAACAAATTCTTTTCTAAAACTTCTTGTTTTGATAATAACAGAAAATCATTTTTAAAATGTTTCATAAAGACATTATAAAACTCATCTTCTTTTCCTTCTTTAACATAAAATGCTAATGCTCTGGGCTCAATGGATGGTAAGCATTTTAATGTATTCACAATATCTGGGTAGTCGCCAATAAATTCATTTCTTCCATCAATTTGTCCATGGTCCGCGATAATAAATAATACTGTATCATGAAGACGATGAACAAGCTTCTCAATCTCGGAATTTATACGTTTCATCCAACCAATAGCCTCGTCACTATTAATCCCCTTGGTATGCATGGAATGATCCGGTTCATTTAAGTATGTATATAAATAATGGCGCCCATCCTCATTGCATAGCTTTTCTACACTATCAAATATTTCTTCAAAGCTTTCTATACGATAAGTTCCAAATTGCGATATTGACTCAGCTCTCACATCGCCATGTTCTTTAATCTTATCAACTACATTTTTATAAGGTATAAATTTATTAGCTACATGATAATCAGCGACAATTTTTTTATCACCATTTGTATTAATAAAAAGATTAACATTGTCATTTACTTCTGGAAAAAACATACTCCAACCTAGCCATGAGTGTTCAGATGGTGCCAATCCACTTTCTAACGTAGTCGTTGCTGCAGTAGTTGTAGGAGGAAATACTGAAGTTATTTCATCTACCATATGCATTCTTAAAAAACTATTCTCCGATAAAGCATCCTTAAGATTCGCGCTCCCCATTGCGTCAAATACCATTACAACCACATTACGATATTTATTTTCAAGAATGGAATCAACTATTTCTAATGTTTGATGGTTATGTTCCACACCAAAGTGTTTTTCAATTGAATTTATAAAATTTAAAATACTTTTTTTATAGTCGGGGTATTTTAGCATCATTTTACCTCCTCATGTAATCTTATATACTGAATAAAAAAGACTTCCAAACACTTCAGATTTATGTGCTCAATAAGTGCACATATTTTTACGTAGCAATAGATGAAAATCAATCTCATAGGCTTATTCTTATCCAAATAAGGTCTTGATTATTATGTAGTTTTTACTTATCATACAATTTACCCCATAGATAAACGGCATACATAATCATAATGATAGATTGGATTAGAATTATAATTACCTCTGTTGTTCCTTCAACCAATGAAATCCAATTCACAAAGTCATACATAGCATGCCAAATTATCACGTATACAATGCTTTTTGTTAATAAGACAACTTCGGCTGCAATAATGCCAAATATAAGTGCATTGACTATAGTAAGCGCAGTCATGGTAAGTCCTACACCTGAAAATGCCTGAGAAGCATGCACAAGCGCAAAGAATGCAGCAGATAATATTACCGTTTGTTTTAAAGAATAACTAGTGGTCAGTTTTTTCAGGATAATTCCCCTGAAATAAATTTCTTCTGACAATCCGATTGCGATTGTAAAAAAGATTAGTGCAAGAATAATATGAACATCTTTTTTGATTCCAGAATAAAAGAACCCTATTTTCGCAACAATTAATGGTAGAAAATATAAAACCGTTTTTAAACTGTCTTTTTCTATTCCAATAAAACCGATTTGAGCTAGTCTTATTTTTTTAATCCGCATATAGAATGCAGGTACTATAATTGATAGCATCATAAAACTACCTTGTACCCAATACCCCTTTAAGTTATCCATCTTATTAATGGCTACAATCACCCCGGACGCAACCGGAAAAATCATCAGGACAATTGAAAATATAAAAGCACTGAATATAGCCTTTAATTTAGCGTTTTTCTCTTTATCATCTATCATATATATCTCCTGATATGATTAGGGTGACAAATTCCCTATTTACTTTATAGAAAGTCAATTTTAATAAAGGTATTTTGATACCTTAATCCAGATATGTAAATAACCTAAATCTTACACTTACTTATATTTATACGATATGTACTTTTTTCTTTTTTTATTTCTATTTATAAACACTATAAATTGTTTCTAATATATATTTTTAGTGCTTGAATTACTAAAATCAAAGCATATATAACCAAAATTAATAGCACCAACTTAATTCCATTAAATATTAACCCCAATAAATATACCATACTAAATGCACTTGACAACTGATTCTTCCTCCTCATTCTAAATATTTAAATACTTATTAGTTATTGAAATAGTGATTACTATTTTAATGTATATTCCAATAACGACAAAATCACATTGTGAGCAGATTTACAAAACAACAATATTTAACATTTTAACACATTTACCAGTATAAGTAAATTTTATAAATAACTAAATCTATCTTTAATGTTTTATTTATTAACCCCAGAAACGTTGCACTATACTGCAAACTTGATTTTAAGTAATAAAAAAATCGCTAGCCCATAAGGATTAGCGACCATATTAAATTAAAATAGAGAGGTTTGCGGTTTCTGTCTTAATCTGCAAACTTGCACAAGGGACCTGTAATTTTTAAAACGGTTTTTCTAATATACCGCCCCATTTTGTATCTCCTAATATTCTATCAACTATATGATATGTATGCCAGATAGCGGTTGCTTCTTTCCCTTTGCACTCTTCATATGTCGATGGGGTAATTACACCTTTGTAATATAAATCATAACCTCCTCCAATGACATCATAGATA
>CAJJLI010000373.1 GCA_905192625.1 uncultured Clostridium sp.
GTAGATACTACAATCAAAGGTTTTTCTATTGGATATGATGAAAAAACAGGAGCAACAATTTCAGAAGAATCCCTTATGATTACATCCGATTACAATTTTGTAAATGTTGATTTTTATGTGGAGTATAAAGTAATCGATCCAGTAAAAGCATTGTATGCTTCAGATCAACCTGTTGAGATTTTGAAAAACCTTGCGCAAAGTTGTATACGTGCCGAAGTTGGTAGTTATGATGTGGATAGTGTAATTACAACAGGTAAGAATGAAATACAAAACGAAATACGAGAAAAAATTGTAAAGGAATTAGAAAAACAAGACATTGGAGTACAGTTAATCAACTTAACAATTCAAGACGCTGAACCTCCAACGGATGAGGTTATGGAGGCTTTTAAAGCGGTTGAAACTGCAAAGCAGGGAAAAGAAACGGCAATTAATAATGCAAACAAATACCGCAATGAAGAGTTACCAGCATCGGAAGCTTCCATTGATCAAATATTAAAAGAAGCGGAATCTACGAAGGAATCAAGAATCAATGAGGCAGAAGGCCAGGTTGCTCGTTTTAATGCGATGTATGAAGAGTACATAAAATATCCACTTATAACAAAACAAAGAATGTTTTATGAGGCAATGGAGGATATCCTTCCAGATTTAAAAGTTATTATTGATAACACGGAAACTGGAACACAAACAATATTGCCACTGGATTCGTTTGTGAAGGAGGAGGAATAGTTTATGGGAGAAGTTGAACGTATTAAACAAAAGAAAGTAGCACCTAAAATTATACTACTTGTATCATTACTAATTGCCTTGTGGTTGCTTGGTACGTCAGTTGTAGTAACAAAGGAAGATGAATATACCTTAGTGAAACAATTCGGACGCGTGGAAAGAGTAATAAAAGAGGCTGGATTAAGTTACAAGCTTCCATTTATAGAAACAACAAGTACATTACCTAAAAAGACACTACTTTTTGATCTTGCAACCTCCGATGTTATTACGAAAGACAAGAAGACTATGGTGGCAGATAGTTATGTGTTATGGGAGATAACTGATCCGGTTAAATTCGTTCAGACTCTAAATTCGCAGATGGGGAATGCACAAAGTAGAATTAATACCATTGTTTATAATTCATTAAAAAACGTAATCAGTAGCATGTCGCAAGCAGAGGTGATTTCTGGTAGAGATGGTGAATTATCACAAGCCATTATGGACAGCATAGGAAGTACCATGGATCAATACGGAATACACTTAATTAGCGTAGAAACTAAGCATCTAGATCTACCAACCGATAATAAAACTGCAGTTTATGAGCGTATGATATCAGAAAGAAATAATATCGCTGCCTCCTATACTGCAGAGGGTGAATCAGAAGCAAAAAAAATTAGAACGATGACAGATAATGAAATTGCTATTAACGTATCCAAAGCAAAATCAGAAGCGGAAAAAATAATTTCCGAGGGCGAAGCAGAGTATATGAGAATACTTTCGAGGGCATATTCTGATGTGTCAAGAAGTGACTTTTATTCTTTTGTTCGCTCCCTAGATGCTGCAAAGCTTTCATTAAAAGGGACGAATAAAACCTTAATTTTATCCTCAGACTCACCAATTGCTCAAATTTTTAATAACATAAAATAACCATTGAATGTTATTGTAAATTAAGCCTATAATGTAAGTAGTATTAAATTAGTCAGGGGGTTTTATTGTGAAGAAAAGCAAAGTACTGTTTGGTTTGATGATAACGTTAAGCGTAGTTGCACTGATTGGATGTAAGCAAAAAGATGCTGATAAGAATACAGTAGCAGATGACAATATTATTGTTACTGCAGGGGCAGAGCCTACCGTTACTATAGAACCAACGGGTACAAATGAGGAAGTAGAAGAAGTTGATTTGTTAGAGTTATCAAAGGATTATGCAAATCAATTTGTTAAACTTGATTTCAAAAAAGTAATTGAAAATTCTACAGAGGATATCAAAAAACAAATATCAGAAGAATATCTTAAATCGGTATGGCAATCAACTGTGGAGGCACTTGGTTCTTTTATTGAAATTTATTCACAAGACATGGAATCTGAGGGTGATGTCATCGTTGTTAAAACGGTAATGAAATTTGAGGAAAATGGTTTGTTATTGACCCTTAGCTATGATGATAAAGGACAAGTAAAAGGGATATGGTTCTCATATCAACCGTTTGAGGAAGAAGTACAAAGTGAGAAGTTTACAGAGTATGATATTGAAATCGGTAGTAGTGAATTTGCATTGGATGGAAAATTAACGCTTCCGAATGATGTGTCAAATCCACCGGTTGTAATACTTGTTCAAGGCTCAGGAACAACAGATCTTGATGAGACGATTGGGGCGGTTAGTAATAAACCTTTTAGAGATCTTGCACATGGTCTGGCAGAACGAGGAATTGCGTCCATTCGATACAACAAACGTTTTTACCAATATGCAGATCAGGCAACGGATCATTTTACCATCTACGATGAAGTATTAAATGATGTATCTTATGCAATCGACTTAGCAGCTACGGATGAGAGAGTGGATGGCAGTAAAATATATGTAATAGGGCATAGCCTTGGAGGAATGTTAGCACCTAAGATAGCTAAGGATAATCCTGAGGTAGTAGGATTTGTTTCACTAGCTGGAAGTCCAAGACATCTAGAGGATATAATTCTTGACCAAGTAAAGGATGCTATGGAATTCCAAACAAATCTTACACAAGAGGATAAGGAATATGCATTAAAACAATATGATGAGATGGTTCAAACAATCAAAAACTTAGGGAATGAGAATCTAGGAGAGGCCATACTTGGTGCATCGGGTTATTACTGGAAGAGTCTGAATGAAATAGATACTGAGGGATTGGTAAAAGAACTATCGATACCGATGCTATTTTTACAAGGATCGGAAGATTTTCAAGTATATGCTGATGTGGATTTCGAGGAATGGAAAACCATATTAGAAGGCAATACGAATGCAAGTTTTGTTCTGTATGATGGGTTAAACCATTTATTCATGCAATCGAATGGGTTATCTGATACGAAGGAATATGATATTAAGGGTAGCGTAGATGCTAAAGTGATAGAAGATATTTCGGAGTGGATTATGATTCGAGAGTAAGAAGGAATTTAGTTTAAACGAAATATAGTTCATTAATAAAGGGTATTAAAATTTAAATAATCTGGATAGGAAGTTGACCAAAGCAACGACTTATCCAGATTTTTTTTATTATAGGGAAGTCCTTGTTAATATAAAGTATTAGAGAAAAATTCCCTATAACTAATAAAGAACTACGTGTAAAAATGGGAATATTACTAAGATGAATATATTGCTACACAAACTGCTCGGCACGGTGAATGTACGTTACATATTTTTAATTCTTGCAATAGAGAAAGAAATACCAAAAAGCATGAGATAATAATTCAGAAAATCAATTTTTAATGCAATCTTGGACATAATAATTGAAGAGTAATTATGTATTTTAATGATTATAAATGAATTATTCAAACACTGACGTCTTTTTTACGT
>CAJJLI010000374.1 GCA_905192625.1 uncultured Clostridium sp.
ATGGACGACGGCACCTACACCAAGATCCTCCAGCACTGGGGCGTCGAATCCGGCCCATTCTTTTATATAATTAAAATACTTTTCTTCCTTACAAATCTCGTACGTTTTATACATCCCCGATAAAAACACTCCCTGATGATAATGAAAGCGACCTTTTGGTGGTAGATCTTCTGGTTTGTATTTTTTCATTAATGTGTCATTTACCTCTTTGGCATAATAAAGTGCTGTTTTCCCGTTAATTATCTCTTTCATTCTATCCTCCAATTAAATATTCAATCATGAGCCGAATGTCAAAACTATGTTTTAGATAACGAATGAATTCTGGTGTGAAAATATTCATTCGTTAACCTAGATTCCGAAATCAAGTATATCTAAGTCGAATAAGAAGTTCACGACAATGTTATTTATGTAGTTTTAACCTTCGAATCAAACACTTTGATTTGAATATGTTTTATACGTTAAGTTCAATTTTTAACTTAACTTTTATATACCAGCTAAAACGGCTTTACTTGTTTTGGTTCATATGTTTCATAACAATGAGCCTCACGGTTAAAATACTCCCCTTCAAATAACCCAGCTGCAGTGGTACTTAATCTGATTGTAATTTCATTTTCTGTTTCCTTAAGATACTCTTTTGGAACTATAAATTCATATGGTCTCCATGCAAGGATGCCTACCTGATATCCATTTACTTCAACTTCCACGGTATCCTCAAGCCACAAATCATTTATCCTAAGGTATACCTTGTCACCAGTACAAACCATATCCTTTACTATGGTTTTATAGCAAATATCTCCTGCATAAAATGGTAATCCAGTAGTTTCTAAATCTTTCATACTTCCAATTGTAATTGGTGGTATCAAGTTCCAAACTCTGTCTTCTTTCATGACGCTAAAATCACCGAAGATATAAAGAGGGTTACGTATTCCTCCAAACGATACGTCTGAATAAATTGAAATTTCAACCTGATTTAAACCCTGAATCACATAAGGAGTAATATCCACGCCAAGATTGCTTCTTGCATACATCGGGGTTACTACAAAATCCTTCTCCAAAATTACATGTTCATTTACTTTAATGCTCCATTCCCCTAACAAAGTTCCTGGTTCCATAATTAAGTAATATGGTGTTTCTAACGATAGTTTCGTCTTTATATTAAAATGATTTCTTAAAGTGACTGGTACACCTGTAAATGCAAGCTCTTTCGGACAACCAAAATGTTTCTTGGCCTTTATGGGCATTAAAACTTTTGATTCTTCCCACTGATCGATCTGTGGAACACTATCCACGATTACGGTCTGCCCATCTGGATAAGTAGCCTCCCATAAGGATAGGCGTAATGCATTTTTGCTAGTTGGTCGTATCTCCATTGGACCTTCAATGTTTAATTCGTAAACTTCTTTTTCTTCCTCATTATAGTTTTGATCAATCCATCTAGATTCATATGGTTCCAAATGAAGAATATACTCACTACCTTCTTTACAAGAAACCTTTAGCCTTCTCTTGTTTTTTGATAAATTCATTACCATAAGCTTGTCGCCTTGATGATTTTTTCCTTGAATGCTACCCAATTCTTCAAACCCAAACTCATCTATAGGGAGGATATTAAATTCAAGATTGATTTGATTTTTTAACCAAGAAAGAAGCTCTTTGATATCTTTTGCTAGGTAAGCCGATGTATTCGTTGTAACCTCACCGTTATTGCCGAATAACTCGTTCATTGCTGCTAAAACATCACACTGTTCAATATTTTCCTCTGGAAGACGATATGCGGCGCACACCTTACCTCCAGCATTCACATATTCCCTAAGTTTTTGGACTGCAAGATCTTCTAGGTTCGTCATCGGTGGTAATACCAATACACTGTATTCTTCACCATTTATGGACAAGACAGTACCTTCTTTCGTTTTTAAAACCTCCATCTTTGCAAATAACTGAGGATCTGTAATATAATAATCCAGCTGTTCTTCAAGCATACGGTTTTGAATGGAGGCAAACTCTTTTAACATCTGTCTTTTATCATCTTTCGTTGCTGTCCACGTTGACGTCACTGGATCAAGCATTAATATAGAAACGCTACGCTTAATCTCATGCAAAAACTCTCCAAGTTTCACGGCATAATCAGAAAGCACCTTCATATCCTTCCACCATGGCATCTGATAAAAGGCAGATGGCGGTGCATCATGCTTCTTTAATGCATCCGCAGTGTAATAATAAGCATGTATAACATACCAATCCACTCCCTGTAATGCCAACCAATCAAGGGTCCACTTCATATCTTGCATTGTCATTCCCCAACCAATGCTGTGAAATGCTTCGCATAACGCTGCTGGCTTTTGATAAAAATGAGCGGCGGAAGAAATCATTTTTCCATTTGCACGGTAGTTACTTCCCACAACCGCTGCCTTACTTCCCACTTTTTGGTGCCCAGTATCAATGCCTGGAACGTGCATATATTCTAACTGTTTACTACGTAAAATGGGCTTTTCGCCGACATACATCAGTCCATTTTTTTCACACCAATCATAAACCGTCTTATCATAACTATCAATAAAGGTTTCTGTTGCAGTATTCCAGTAAGCATAACGTACCTTAGCGGTCATTTCCCCCATATCCTCCCACAGGGCAGGAAGATAATCTATGATATCAATGCCATGAAGTTCTTTTATTTGTTTCGGTAAAAGCTCTGACCATGGCTGTCCTGGTGGAAACGCAGTTACTTCATCTGTGAATACTCCTTTGATGGTTTTTCCAAACTCATCGCCCATATACCTCTTATAACGTTCATGTGTTGTTTCTAAGAAGTAATGAACAGCATCTTTATTTAAAGGATCCATAAAATTCTTAAAATATTTAAAGTTTTCCATGATTGCCTCAATAAAGATGTAAATTCGGTAATTACCTTTTTCTGGTGTCCACATAAGCTTTTTAACAGGCTCCCCAGTAAAATATCTCTTTTTATTGTAAGCCGTTAAACCACTGTACTGAAAAATTTCCTCTGCATATCCAGTCCCAATGTATTTCGTTACATCTATGTATTCTGAAAAATCACAAATACCGTTATTCAGTGGATACGCCCTAGCAGATAACACTTTTCCCCATGGAGCATTAAGATCTACTTGCTCACCTTCTTTTGCATCCGCAATGACTTTTTTAACGGTTTTGCATCGATATTCTGGATGATCTAAGATGACCTCTCCTCCGCTTATTCCACTTGGGTAAGGATATTCATCATATAACCAAACTTCAAGACCATATGTTTTTGCTGCATCTACTGCAACTTTTACCCGTTTAAAATACTCTTCTGACAAATAAGGCAATTCCATTCCCTGTCTTGGATGAATAAAAAAGCCACGTATCCCTTTGTCTGCCATCTCTTTTATCTGGAACTTGATTTCTTCTTCCTCCATTGCTCCGTTCCAAAACCAAAACGGCGCAATACCATACCCTAATTCTTCTGTCATGAAATCCTCCCTAGATCTTTAACATCATGCCTAAAGCAAGTGCTATTCCTTCAAGCA
>CAJJLI010000375.1 GCA_905192625.1 uncultured Clostridium sp.
GAGTGGTGAATTCCGTTTCCTGATCGAGTTGGAGGCGCAGGCGTCCGACGATGATGATTAATAGCATGGAACTAATCCCGATAGTAGATGTAAGTACACTAGGTAAAACGATATTATACGGTGGTAAACTTTATGAGGTGTTATTTGAAAAAAATAATATCACGAATCAATGGATACTAACGGCCAATGTGACACATCAAACAATCTATAGGAACAATGTTGTAATTGAAGAAAATTATTATGAGAAAGATATGGAAACAATAAATAAAATTACTAATTTTATTAATTACAAACGAAAGAAATAAAAAAAAGTGTCATAAGTAGTAGAGTTGTTTTCTAATGCTCTTACACGAATTCTGTTTTGACGAAAAAGTATGTTACTGAAAAGTTAATACTATAATACGAACTGTAGGACTTTATGAGCAATAAACTATTTAGTAAAAGTGCATTGAAGGATTATGATGAGAAATTTACATTACTTTATTGTGAAAAAGAGTGTTTTGACAAGATAATGAGTATTTGTTAATGTGTAAGTAAGTTAAGGGTATTTATATTTATTAATATATAAAATGGGAGGAACTAAGACAATGGAAAAAGTAATTTGGGTAAATAGTTGGTATGGTTTAAAGACAAAAAATGGCTTAGATGAAGTGAATGCTTACTTGGAAAATGGCTGGAAGGTAAAAATGATTTCTGCTTGTGCAATGGGTGATTCATCAAATGCTGGCCAAGCATATATCGTAATTGAGAAAAATGATTAAGCATATAAAATAAATTCTTTAAGAGAAATAGAATTAATTTATATAGTATTAAGGAGAAATGGTATTATGAAAAAAACAGTATTGCCATTTGCTAAAGATGGTTATATTTTACGTTTAGCACAGGAAAATGATGCAAATGATTATTATCAGCAAAATTTTAATCCACTAGATAAGGAAGTAGCTCGTTTAACAGGGAGTAAAACAGAATATACATATGATGAAGTAGTTGGTTTTTTCATGAAATGCTTAAGTTCAGAGGATAGATATGATTTTTTGATCATATCACCAGATGGAAGAATTATTGGAGAAAGCGTAATTAATGAGATTGATTGGGAGTTAAGGTGTGGAAATTTTCGAGTGGGAATTTTCCATTCGGATGAATGCAGTAAAGGGATAGGCTCATGGGCCATTGAAATGACAAGAAATTTTGCTTTTGAAACATTAAACCTTCATCGTTTAGAACTGGAAGTGTTTTCGTTTAATCAACGTGCGCAAAAGGCATATATAAAAGCTGGATTTCAAAAAGAAGGTATATTAAGAGATGCGATTATGGATGGTAAAGAATATGCTGATTTGATCCTAATGGCAATTCTTGAAGATGAATGGAAAGTAATTAAAGGTGTCTGTTAGTTGAATATCTTGATGTGGTATACTAATTATTTCTATATAATAAAATAAAACATAATTTAACAATAGGAAAAATATGTGTTAAGATTTTAAAATCTTTTAAAAAAGTGGTAAAGGATTTTGCTTACCTAGGGGTGAAAATATACCCTGGTTATTGAAGGAGAATTTAATAATAATGAAAATGAAAATACATTTAAAGAAAAAAGTTGTTTTTGGTTTAGTTATTTGCATTGCTTTTTTGTTTGGAATATTTCTTACCACGAATTTATACATATTGTTTAGTACGCCTAAGGAATTTATGATAACAATAGAAAATTACATTGATTATCAGCCACATTATGAATGTTCAGGATATGCCTCTGCTTATGTATTAAGAAGTCTAGGGGAAGATGTAGGGGGTATCGAATTATATAATGATATTACGAATAAGAATGATGATGGCACGGTTCCTCCTGAGGTTTTGATTAAATACTTAACGGAAAAGGGATATCCCGTAAAACTTCATAGTGGTACGACGATGCAGTTGAAACATGAAATTAGCAAAGGAACACCTGTTATTGCTTTCGTACGAACTTCACCAAAAGAAGATTATTTTCATTATCTTCCGATTGTTGGATATGATGAGGAATTTATATATGCGGCTGAGTCACTTAAATATAAGGAAAACACGGAAAACGAATATTATAATCGAATCATTGGAAACAGTGATTTTGAAAAGATGTGGGAAACAGGGATATTTAGAAAGAATACTTATATAACGATTCAAGTTAATAAATAATATACATATATAAACTACCACTACAATTTTGTTGGTAGTTTTTCTTTTTGGTATGGTTATCATTTTAGTTGGTTGATTTTTTATGATTGAGCTACAAAGCCGTTCCGTTGGATGGAGAGAATTGCTTGGTTTCATTTGTAATGAGCTTCACATTCATGTAAAGAAGTAATTTGAATTCTCTTTATCAAAAGGATGATCATAAAACAGAATACCAGACTTTACCTATTTAATTTCTGTCAGTAGTATGTTAATATCATTTTGTAACATATTTGTAACAATTTTAATAAGTTTGTAACATAAGGTGTAACAAGAAGGAGGTTTCTGATGAAATTAACAAGAATTGCTTTGGCAACAATGGTAACAGTATCAATGTTAGGTATACCAAGTGTGGTACAAGCTGCGTCACTTGATGATTTAAGCACTCAACTAAATGGCAATGTGTTAATGGTGAGCGGCAGCAGTCAGGATGAAATAAAAGACAAATTAAAAGAATATGGAATAGATCTTGATAATATTAATTTGCAAAATTGCCCTGGATTCTCTGATGTTGTAATTCCTGATACAGAGACAGAAGTACCAGATGTAGAAGTACCTGAAGTAGAAGTACCTGAGGTGGAAAAGCCGGTTCAACCAGAAGAAAATACCGATGGTTCTGAAACAGAAACCGCATTATCTTATGCGGAACAAGTTGTGAAATTAGTAAATGAAGAAAGAGCAAAATATGGTCTTTCTCCACTTACAATTGATAAGACTGTGGAATCAGCAGCACTTGTGAGATCAAAGGAAATTGAAAAATCCTTTTCTCACACTAGACCAAACGGTAGCAGTTTCAGTACTGCATTAAAAGAGCAGGGTGTAGAATTTATGGGTGCAGGTGAAAATATTGCATGGGGTCAAAAATCACCGGAAGAAGTTATGCAGGGATGGATGAACAGTGAAGGCCACAGAGCGAATATTTTAAATGCTAAATTCACAAAAATTGGGGTTGGTTATTATCAAAATTCCAATGGAACAAATTACTGGACACAGTTATTTACTTACTAAAGTAAATAGGTTTAATAAAAATTAAATCTGAAAATTAAAATTATAAAAACAGCAGAAATCGTTTTGGATTTCTGCTGTTTTGAATCTTTTAATTATTATAATATTGATAATGAATTATTATTATGTAAAGTAATTAAATTAAGATTTAGTTAAATAGGTACATTGAATACTGAATATTTATTGTTAACAGGATTGGGATAAAAAGGTAGAAACTATCTAATTATGATGGTATAATATGATTATTGATGCGCTGTAGCTTACAATTGCGAACTAAGACTATATTTCTAAAAGAA
>CAJJLI010000376.1 GCA_905192625.1 uncultured Clostridium sp.
TATTCATCTACAAAGGGTGCCGTTGTATCTTTTACAAGGACTTTATCACAGTCGGTAGTACAAAAGAATATACGTGTAAATGCAGTAGCACCTGGTCCAATCTGGACACCATTAATTGTATCTTCTTTTTCTGAGGATGATGTAAGTAAATTTGGTCAGGATGTTCCTATGAAGCGTGCTGGGCAACCATATGAGCTTGCGCCTACGTATGTCTATTTAGCGTCAAATGATTCTTCTTATGTGACAGGTCAGGTACTGCATGTCAATGGAGGAACAATGACAGGAAGTTAATTGCAAAGAATAAGTGTAGGAGGAGCATTTCATATTCATATAAAATGCTCTTCTTACTATCTACCAAAACGTACACCTTGGCCCTACGGGGTAATGATGTGCAGCTACGCACCGAAACAAAAGGTGTGCAATAAAGTATTTACTCGTGAAGATGTGCAAACCACTCTTTTGTTGATTAGAGAAAAGACTTTGTTCTTACAATTGGATATATAGAAAATTACTGGTGTAAATTTGCTTCACATTTTCCGTTATATAAGTATAATCAAATTGCATTTGTTATCATATGATAAAGTAAAAAGAGGTTTTTATGGAAGCTACAGAAAAGTATGAAATAATTATAGCTTTTGTTGGTAAGGTTGCTCCGAATAAGGTATATGTTGATCTAGTTTGGAATTTGGCTATCCGAGAGGAATTTAAAAGTTCGGGCATATACATTAACGCAATCATTGATGAGCGCTCACTTGCTTGTGTGGATTGTTCTGAGAGTGAAACTTGCTTTTTTGTTGTTGCAGTACGTAATCCAGCACAAACTCAATTTGAAGAAGATTATTACAATGCGCTGGGTAGGATTATGTTCAAAGTAAGAGATGAATTAAATAATCCATATATGTTTGTCATGAGTGAAAAAATAAATGCTTCTTATTTTCCACAAGCAGAATAAGCAGGTCTTATGGCCTGTTTAGCCCAACGGACAAGTATAGACTAGTTTATCTATTGGTTCCATGATTTATAGGTTCCGTGAGATTTTATGGAATCTAAGAGGTATTATAGGGTTTAAGAGGTATTGGGTTTAAGAGGTATTATAGGGTTTAAGAGGTATTATAGTATTTAAGAGGTATTATAGTATTTAAGAGGTATTATAGGGCCTAAGAGATATTATTGGATCTAAGAGACATTATAAGGTAGTATACGATATTTTATAGTAGAATTTTGAGAATGAAAAATAGAGAAAAATATGCGAAAAACTTTTGGTAAAATAGTGAAAATAATAGTTGCAAGTATAATTTGAAATGGTATAATGAAAGCGAAAAGAGACAACTTAAGCTTAGTAATACCAATAACAAATTAGGAAAAGAGAGTGGTTTTTTGGAAACCGATAGGTTGTACCAAGTAGAGAAAAAGGATATTAAAAAATTAGAAGATTTGTTAACTAGATGTTTTCTAAATGATCCTTTGTATTGCAAGTTTATTCCAGATGAAAAAACAAGAAAGAGATTATTACGACAATTATTTAAATTTGATTTAGAGGAACTTTTTGAAAGTTGCGTGATTTATGCAGATAGTAAAGAATTAAATGGAATTATAGTCGTATCCGATGAGTCAGAGCATTATAATGTGATTAAGTATTTTTGGGACGTAATTGTCGCTGAGTTAAAGACGGATCATTATCTTATCAAAGAAGACCCTTCTTTAAAGACATTATGGAATTTCTCAATTGGAAGAAATTATCTAAACTCGAAATGGACCGAAAAGCTTGATGAAGATAATCGATTGCATATAATTTATTTAGCTGTTTCACCAACAATGCAACATCATGGTATTTCAAGAAAATTGATTCAAGCTGTCTTAGATTATGCAGATGAATATGATTTAATGGTATCATTGGAAACTCATAATAGACATAATGTTTCTTTTTATGAACACTTTGGATTTCTTACATATGAAAAAATTGAAAAACACTTTGATTTAGTTCAGTACTGTATGATTCGGGAGGCACGTAGTAAAATCGAGGCTTTAGAAATATCATGTGAAAAGGATGATAAAATAGTAAATGCATAAACGATAACTGATATACATTAGAGATATATCTTTGTTAATATAAGGAGCTGGTGCAAAATGAGATTAACACATCCATTTAGCAGCGGCTCTTTTCATGTAACAGTAGATAAAAACATAAATGCGCTGTCTTAATATAAAAACTATCTGCTAAAAATGCGCATGACGCGTTAAGATAATCTGTCATATATGTGACTACGCGTCAGCGCGAGAATGTGCTTTGCACACTCTTTGTTTTGTTAGTTTGTAGTTTGACCTTATTATGTAAGATACAATGAATCTAGATTCAAAATCGCATAATGTTACATACATAATATAGTAAACATAATAATAAATGTCAAGAGATAATTTAATGAGTAAACTAATTATTTTAAACGTCAACACTACAACTTATTAAATTGTAGTGTTGATACTAGAATCCTATTTACAATTAGGATGATAAAAGTGCTTCTAATTCCTGAAGAGTTGAAACTGGGGGATAGCAGGTGTGATTTTTGCATAAATAAAATCTTGTTTCTTGATCATGGATCGGATATTCTTTTGTAAATGAAGCAATATCATTTAATTTTTCTTCATTTTCCTTCGTTTTAACAATCACGGTCAGATTTGGTTGGTAAATCTTTGAGAGAAATTTTTGGAAAGGCCCAATATCTTGCATTTGGTTCGTAACACACACGAGTTCTAACGATTGGGTTAATTCACTTTGCATAGCAATTAATGAAAAGCTATATGCTGCTGGATAATCTTTGATATGACCAGCCAAGAAAGATAATTGCTTCGTGCAAGCTGAGTTCCACTTCGGATCGCCAGTAAGGCGATATAGTAAAGAAAGGATGAACGCAAATACTGAATTACCAGAAGGGATGGCACCATCATATACTTCTTTTGGTCGTTGAATTAAGACTTCCCCTTCCGTTCCGTATAAATAGCACCCTCCATTCCTTTCATCAAAAAAATCAGAATGGATAATCTCGACAATTCGAATACATTCTTCTAGATATTCAAGTGCAAAAGTGGATTCATAAAGTTCGATGAGTGCCCAAGCATAGAATGCATAATCATCGATGGTACCTTCTCCGACGGATTCTCCCTCACGATATCTAACATAAAGGTTGCCATTTGCTTTTGTTAGCTTTGACTGAATAAAATCGCATGCTTTTTTTGCAGCGGAAAGTGAATTTTCATCGTTCCAAATTCGGGCTGCTTTTGCCAGAGCAGCAATCATTAGACCATTCCATGAAGTTAGTATTTTATCATCTTTGTGCAACTTAGTTCGGTTCCTGCGGTAATCGTAAAGCTTTTGCAATTCTTGTTCCGAGGGCTGCTGCACTGGGTTCTTATTCATTAATAGATTTGGTATACTCTTTCCTTCAAAATTCCCTTCCTTGGTAATATTGAAGTTTTCATTGAAACGTTTACCATCATGACTTC
>CAJJLI010000377.1 GCA_905192625.1 uncultured Clostridium sp.
AACAACCACAATTGGTGGAATTGTTTCAGATACGTATGATTCGTGGAAGCATTGATCGGGAGAAAATATATAACTACGTAGATAAATTCAAAATACAGGTACAAAATTATTATATGCTAATGTTAGGTGCATTAACAGCAGTCGATAAAAAAGATTTATCTGAGGATACAAACTTAGATGCCATAAGAATCAATATGATTGAGAGTTTGCCAGATTACGTGAAATATATGATGTTTATTCCGCCAATTAGTTATGAGAATAGTTTTATTCTTCCAGTAAGTGGAGCTACAATCGAAGAACTAGAAGAAAAAGTGTCTAATGTATACTATGAAATTGAGAAGTTTGTAACGGAAAAATATGATTTGCAAGTAAACATTGGTGTAAGCCATGCCCATAGTGGCTTGGAGGATTACCGCGTTGCATATCATGAAAGTCTAGAGGCTATGAAAAATATCTTGTTTATAGGATCAATGCAAAGTGAGACTGATTGTAATGGACTCTTGTTTTATTCCGCTATCAAAGAAAACAACACAAGGTATTCCTACGATCGTTTATCAGAGAAAAAATTAAAAGAAGCGATTGATACCAGTAATTTAGAAGAAGCGTTTCAAGTCATTGATGAATTTATGGATGGTTTAATTGAGAAAAATGTTATACAAAGTGAATGTTATCTTCATATTCAAAGATTTGTAATCTCGGGATTGTTAATTGCGACGGATGCAGGACTATCTCTAGATGATATTTTTGAGGATAATTTGAGAAATAACTTATTTCAACAGATGAATAAAATTTTTGATATGGGAAAAATGCGCTATTTTATAAAGCATAAAGTTATTGAACCAGTTATTACAAAATTAAATGAATATCGAATGAGCAAATCATCGGATACGATGAAGGACATTGAACAATTAATTGAACAAAGTGACGGAAATATAACCCTAGCAGAATGTGCAGAGCAATTAAATTACCATCCATCCTATATATGGAAGGTAACTAAGATGAATTACAATACAACGTTTACAGATTATGTTGGCAATTATAAGTTAGTAAAGGCAAAAAAACTTTTATTAGAAACGGATAAGACAATTGCGGATATTGCAGAAGAGTTAAACTATACAAATTCGCAAAACTTTATACGATTTTTTAATAAAATGGAAGGAATTACGCCTGGAAAGTATCGACAACAATATAAAAAAATGAACAGTTAAAAAAAGCTTTTGCAAGTGGTTACAAACCTGTAGTGAGGATAATAATTCTGATTATAACCTTACAGGTGCGTACTGGCTGCAAAGCTTTTTTTTTATAACAAATTGCCAAGGCGCGGAGAATGTGCTTTGTATTTTTTTAGTCTATGATAGGAAATTATCTCTATCATTTAAAAACCCACGAAGTGTCAAAATGCGTACCTTGCAAAGAAGAATATGTTGCTATGCAAACCATCAAGCGCGTGTTCTATTATATGACAAGGTTTTGAGCGAAATAATCATATTATTTTGTTTCAGATGATAGGTCGATAAAATGATTATTTGACGTCATGATACACAAAATAGTATAGCGTTAATTGTAATATATATGCATTTGGCACAAGAGTAGAGAAAATGATTATTGATGTAATTGTATATATAAAGTATTATTGCACTATAAACACGACGTTTGTTGATTTAAAAACGACAAAATGCATAAAAGGAGGAAGGGCATGAAAAAAGCAAAACGAAGAGTATCGTTATCTTTTCCATTTCGAAAGAAACAGAAAGAGATGGCAAAAGTAGGAGTAAAAAGGCAAAGTTTATTTCAATATATTATGCATCATAAGTGGTTGTATATCATGATGTTACCGGGACTTCTATATTTTTTGATTTTTCGTTACATACCAATGGGAGGTATTGTGATCGCTTTTCAACAGTACAGCCCTTTTCAGGGAATTGGGGGGAGTAAGTGGGTAGGTCTTACACATTTTAAATCGTTTTTTGCGAATCAAGATTTTTTTATGGTTCTTAAGAATACACTAGGAATTTCTTTATTAAATTTAGTATTTTATTTTCCAGCACCGATTATTTTATCTCTTTTATTAAATGAAATACGCTCACAAAAATATAAAAAGACGGCACAAACATTTATTTATATACCACATTTTGTTTCTTGGGTAATTGTTGCCAGTCTTACATATCAGCTGTTTAATATATAGGATGGTGTTATTAACATGATTGTAAAATCCATTACAGGGGATACCATCGATGTATTATCAAAGCCAAAATATTTTAAAGCCCTTATTCTAGGTCAGAGTATTTGGAAGGAATCTGGATACGGAACGATTATATTTCTAGCAGCGCTTGCTGGAGTAGATACGCAATTGTATGAGGCTGCAAGAGTGGATGGAGCAGGTAGATGGAGACTTATGTGGCACATTACTTTACCTGCAATCAAAGGCACAATCATTATGATGCTAATTCTTCGTGTAGGTTCACTATTAAATACGGGATATGAGCAAATATTCCTAATGGCAAATGATTTAAATCGTTCCGCTGCGGAAGTATTTGATACTTATATTTACAAAAAAGGTATTATTAATGCCCAATATTCGTTTAGTACAGCTGCAGGTTTATTCAAGTCAATTGTAGGCCTAGTATTGGTACTTGGGTCGAATAAATTGGCGAAAAAATTTGGAGAGCAGGGAATTTATTAGAAGGGAGGATTGCTATATGGCTATAGTGAAGACAAGAATAAAACGAAGTCCAATGGACCAAGCAACACAAGTATTGATATATGTAGTTATTGGATTGATAGCATTAGCAACGTTGCTGCCCTTTTTATATGTGGTAGCGGGTTCTTTTGCAACGGAGAAGGAATTAACGCAACGAGCATTTTTCATTGTTCCAAGAGAATTCTCCTTAAATGCATATCGATATATTATTAAAACCGGAGAAATATTTCGAGGCCTTAAAAATTCGTTAATACTAACAATTTTAGGAACCTTCATTAATATGTTCTTTACAACAACATTTGCGTATCCACTTTCAAAATCTCACTTAAGAGGAAGAAACGCAATATTGAATTTTGTTATCGTTACAATGTTATTCTCAGGTGGTATGATTCCAACTTACATTTTGATGGGGACCTTAAAATTAAAGGATTCATTTATAGGATTGGTGTTAATGGGAGCTATTAGCCCATTTAATATGATAATAGTAAAGAATTTCTTTCAAGAACTTCCAAAGGAGCTTGATGAAGCAGCAAGGATTGATGGTTGCTCAGAAATTCGTATCTTCGCAAAAATTGCTCTACCTTTGTCAAAACCAGTATTAGCTTCCATTTCCTTATTCTACGGAGTGGGGCATTGGAATGATTATTTTAATGCAATGATATATTTAAAACCACACAAAGAAACGGTACAGATTGTGTTACGACGAATTATCTTGTTGGCACAAGGAATACAGACAGATTTAATTAATTTTGATGCATTGGGTGCGCCACCTGACAAAGCAGTTAAA
>CAJJLI010000378.1 GCA_905192625.1 uncultured Clostridium sp.
TTGTAATGCAAACATTCATGCCCATGACAAATAAACTGACATTACCAGTGGAGACGTTCCGATTACTACTTGAACTCCTGATTTTAATGCACGAATCTGTCTTGTAATGTCTTGCCCGCCATAGATAGGTAACACTTTAATCCCATGAAGAAACTTCGCAAACTTATGCATTTCATCAGATACTTGAATTGCAAGCTCTCTTGTTGGACATAAAACAATTGCTTGAACTGCTCTAACTCTAGGATCAATATTTTGTAATATTGGAATACCAAAAGCTGCTGTTTTACCTGTCCCTGTTTGTGCTTGACCTACAATATCTTTTCCTGATAATACAACAGGAATTGCCTGCGCTTGTATTGGTGTCATTTCTTCAAAGCCCATATCAGTTATGGCTCTTAATATCGGAGCTTGTAACTCCATTTCATCAAATCTTACTGTCATTTATAGATTTCCTTTCTCTTCCCATCCCTGGGTTGTCAAGATACAAAGCATCCAACAAAAGGAAATTGCACGCAAAATATTGTATATTCGGCGAAAATAGCCCAAAAAAGCTCTTGGCCACCAAGGACAAGAGCTTTCAGATTTTTGTTTAAATGCTCTAAATAAATTATTGTACCGGCTTGTAGTATATCATAGTAATTAGTTCGACGTCAAGGGGGTCATTTTTCACTGCCTGTTTTTATTTACTATATTTTTACATATAAAAGCTTCTATTTTAATAAAATTCCCTTTTATTTTGGTTTTATACTACACGCTTTTAACCTTTGCTACTAATTTACCATTTTCACTATCAATAACTATTGTATCTGTTTGTTTTACTTGATCACTGAGGATTAATCTTGCACTTAGGGTTTCAACATTCTTTTGTAGATAACGCTTTAACGGTCTCGCTCCATAGATTGGATCGTATGCTTCTTCTACAATGAAATGTTTTGCTGCATCGGTTAACTCTATTTTAATCTGTCTATCTTCCAATCTATTATTTAAATCATCCACCAATAAGTCCATAATGCTTCCTACATTATCTTTTGTTAATGGCTTAAATAGTATGATTTCATCCAAACGATTTAGAAATTCAGGCCTAAATTGTCCTCGTAAGTCATTCATTACCTGAGCCTGCGCCGCTCCGCTTATTTCACCATCTTGGTCAATTCCATCTAATAAATAAGAAGAACCTATATTTGAAGTCATGATTAGGATCGTATTTTTAAAATCTACGGTACGACCTTGTGAATCAGTAATACGTCCATCGTCAAGTACCTGTAATAGCACGTTAAACACGTCAGGATGCGCCTTTTCTATCTCATCAAATAGAATTACCGAATACGGTTTTCTACGCACTGCCTCGGTCAACTGACCGCCTTCTTCATATCCAACATATCCTGGAGGCGCTCCAAGTAATCTACTTACCGAATATTTCTCCATATATTCACTCATATCGATACGAACCATGTTTTGCTCATTATCAAAAAGTGCTGCAGCCAATGCTTTGGCCAATTCCGTTTTACCTACACCAGTAGGTCCAAGGAATAGAAACGAACCAATTGGTTTAGTTGGATCTTTAATACCGGCTTTGGAACGGAGGATTGCATCGGATACCTTACTAACACCATCCTCTTGTCCAATGACGCGTTTATGGAGTTCTTCATCTAAGTGTAATGTCTTATTACGTTCACTTTCTGTTAGTTTAGAGATAGGAATTCCTGTCCATCTAGAAACAATCTTAGCGATTTCTTCTTCACTTACATTTTCATGGACGATGGTGTGCTCTTCGTTCTTAACTCGCTCTTCCTCTAGCTCTAATTGTTTCTTTATTTCAGGCAATTTACCGTATTTTAACTCAGCTGCACGATTTAAGTTATATTCCCGCTCAGCTACTTGTATTTCATTATTCACTGCTTCTAATTCTTCACGAAGCTTTTGGACTTTTTCAACCGAAGCTTTTTCATTGTCCCATTTTGCTTTTTTTACAGCAAACTCTTCACGAAGTTCTGCTAATTGTTTTTGTAAGTCTTCCAAACGCTCTCTACTTAAACGGTCTTCTTCCTTTTTAAGAGCTGCCTCTTCTATCTCCATTTGCATGATTCTACGTTGTACGTCATCAAGTTCTGTAGGCATAGAATCCAGTTCTGTTTTAATCAATGCGCAAGCCTCATCCACTAAATCAATTGCTTTATCTGGTAAGAAACGATCGGAGATATAACGATTTGATAATGTGGCCGCAGATACTAAAGCTCCATCCGTAATCTTAACTCCATGGAATACTTCATAACGTTCCTTTAAACCTCTTAAGATTGAAATGGTATCTTCAACGGTTGGTTCATCTACCATAACTGGTTGGAAACGTCGCTCTAGAGCAGCATCTTTTTCTATATATAAACGGTATTCATTTAATGTTGTTGCACCTATACAGTGAAGTTCTCCACGGGCTAGCATTGGTTTTAGCATATTGCCCGCATCCATTGCGCCTTCTGTCTTACCTGCTCCAACGATAGTATGAAGCTCATCAATAAATAAGATAATCTGCCCTTCGCTGTTTTTCACATCCTCAAGCACTGCCTTTAAACGTTCTTCAAACTCACCGCGATACTTCGCACCAGCCACTAAGGAGCCCATATCAAGTGCAAATAAACGTTTATCTTTTAAGCCTTCTGGAACATCGCCACGAACGATACGTTGTGCTAGTCCTTCAACAACGGCCGTCTTACCAACACCAGGTTCACCAATTAATACTGGGTTGTTTTTTGTCTTTCTAGATAAGATACGAATCACATTTCGGATTTCAGAGTCTCTACCAATGACTGGGTCTAATTTTTGATTTCTTGCTCGCTCTACTAAATCATATCCGTATTTTTGAAGTGTATCGTAAGTCGCTTCTGGATTATCACTTGTTACTTTTTGATTTCCACGCACGGTTGCAAGTGCACTTAAAAAACGTTCCCTGGTAATACGAAATTCTTTCAATAGATTTGCAATTTCCTTGTTTGGATTTTTTATCATACTTAGGAAAAGATGCTCTACTGAAACATATTCATCACCCATTTGACTCGCTTCATTTTCTGCATAAATAAGCACTTTATTTAAATCATTACTTATATATACCTGGCCTCCAGATACTTTTGGCCGTTTCTTTAATAATCCTTCAATCTGGGCTTTAAACACCGCTGGATCGATTTCCATCTTCATGAATAACTTAGGAATTAATCCTTCAGAATCATTGAAAAGAGAATATAAGAAATGCTCTTGATCAATCTGTTGGTGACCATAATCATATGCAATTTTTTCACAGTCTTGAACTGCTTGCATTGATTTTTGCGTAAACTTGTTAATGTTCATAGCGATCCCTCTTTCCTTATTTTTATATATTTATTACTTGATTTCATTTTTCATCAAGTTGTTTTGTTCTTGTTATATAACTACTATAACACCTATAATAATATTTTTCAAGTAGGAATTTGTATTTTTGTTTCTTACGTAAAAAAGAC